>JAFAVH010000228.1 GCA_019242655.1 Methylobacteriaceae bacterium | reverse complement strand
TATCCTGGGTAAAACTCGGCAACAGCAACGCGATGAACGACGCCCTGCTCTCGGGCGGTCTCGATTTTGCGTCCGGCGGCGTGCCGAATCTCGTGACGTTATGGGCCAAGACGCGGAACACGCCCAGCGAAGTGCGCGGCGTCGCCGCGCTCAACGACATGCCGGTCGAGCTCGTGACCAGCAATCCGGCAGTTAAATCGATCCGCGACTTCACCGAGAAGGATAAGATCGCGGTCACGGCGATCAAGATTTCAACGCAGGCCTTGTTGCTGCAGATGGCCGCCGCGAAGGAGTGGGGGGAGGATAGTTACGGCAAGCTCGATTCGCTGACCGTCTCCATGCCGCACCCCGAAGCGGTGAACGCGCTCTATGCCGGCGCCATCACCGCGCATTTCTCATCGCCGCCGTTTCAATATCAGGAAGTGAAGCACGCCGGGGTGCATCGCGTCTTAAACAGCTATGACATCCTGGGCGGCAAGGCGACGTTCAATCTGGTCTGGACGACGCGGGCTTTCCACGATGCCAATCCGAAGGCTTATGCAGCGTTTTTGTCGGCGCTGGACGCTGCGACGGATTCGATCCGCCGCGACAAACGCAAGGCGGCGGAAACCTACATTCGAATGACCGGCACGAAGAAACGGTCGACGAGCTTGTCGCAATGCTCGGCGATCCGGATGTCGAGATGACAACCACCCCGCACAGGATCATGCGCACCGCCGAATTCATGAATACGGTGGGCACGATCAAGGCAAAGCCCGCCGACTGGCGCGACCTGTGGTTCCCGGAGATCCACGACCGGGAGGGCAGCTAAATCCTCACGAGGGCGTGAGTATCCGGCAGCTTGAGAACAAATGTGGAACTGCTATATGCCTCGGCATGGACCTCAAAGGCAAGCTGGAAATCCTCGCCGATGCGGCGAAATATGATGCGTCCTGCGCGTCGAGCGGAAGCGCCAAGCGCGATTCCCGCGGCGGCAAGGGCGTCGGTTCGACCGAGGGGATGGGCATCTGCCACAGCTATACGCCGGACGGGCGCTGCGTCTCGCTTCTGAAAATTCTGCTTACTAATTCCTGCATCTACGATTGCCTCTATTGCGTGAACCGCGCTTCGAGCAACGTGCGCCGCGCGCGTTTCTCCGTTGACGAGGTCGTGCGGCTGACGCTTTCCTTCTACAAGCGCAATTACATCGAGGGGCTATTTCTCTCCTCCGGCATCATCAAGAATTCGAATTACACGATGGAGGAGATGCTGCGGGTCGTGCGCACGCTGCGTACTGAGCACGACTTCCGCGGTTACATTCATCTAAAGCTCATTCCGAATGCGGACGAGGCGCTCCTGAAAGAAGCCGGGCTTTATGCCGATCGCGTCAGCGTCAATATCGAGCTGCCGAAGCCCGAAAGCCTCGACCGACTCGCGCCGCGCAAGAACATTCGCGACATCCGCCGCTCTATGGGCCACTTGCGCACGACGATCGAAGAAGCGCGGGAAGAACGCAAAACGTTCGCGTCGGCCGGCCAATCGACGCAGATGATCGTCGGCGCCGATGAAGCGCCTGACACCGCGATCCTCGAGACCAGCGCCAACCTGTATTCCTCGTATAATTTGCGCCGCGTCTATTATTCCGCCTTCAGTCCCATCCAGGATTCGTCGCGCGGTCTGCCGCTCGCCGCGGCGCCGCTCATGCGCGAGCATCGGCTTTATCAAGCCGATTGGCTCTTGCGCTTCTATGGCTTCGGTCTCGGCGAAATCCAGGCTGCCGCGGCGAAAGACGGCATGCTGCCGCTCGACATCGATCCAAAGCTCGCCTGGGCTTTGGGCAATCGTCACTTGTTTCCGCTCGATCTCAATCGCGCCGCGCGCGAAGAGCTTTTGCGCGTGCCCGGACTTGGCGTGAAGACGGTCGATCGCATTATCGCCTCGCGACGCGTCCGCTCACTGCGCTCGGATGATCTTGCCCGTCTCAAAGTGTCGATGCGCAAAGTTGCGCCGTTCCTCATCCTTCCCGATCACCGTCCGACGCAGCTCGTCGATGCCGCGCATCTTGCAAGCTTGGTCAAGCCCGCACCCGCAGAGCAACTGAGTTTCGCGCTCGATGCCGCATAGGATCGCGCTCGATGGCGAGACCGATTTCGCCGGCTGGCGCAATCATGCGCGGGCTCTGATCCTTGCCAACGTACCGCCCGAAGATGTGAGCTTCGTCACGGAAGACGATGCGCCGGCGTTGTTCGAAGACACGCCGCCGCTTTCCGCAACAAGCGAGTCTCAACCGGAATTCCGCGTGCCGCGCCGCTTCGTCGAACTCGCCGAGCAAGCCGCGTTGCATCGCGATCGCGACCGCTTCGATCTACTCTATCGCATCCTCTGGTGCTTGCGCGGCGAGCCGCAGCTCCTCGATCTCGCCAGCGATCCTGACATTACGCGCCTGCATGCCATGACCAAAGCCGTGCGCCGCGACATCCACAAAATGCATGCTTTCGTTCGTTTCCGCGCCGTGGCGACGCAGGAGGGCGAGCACTACGTCGCCTGGTACGAGCCCGATCACCACATCGTCGAAGCTGCGACGCCGTTCTTCGCGCGCCGTTTCGCCAACCTCGTCTGGACCATCCTTACGCCGGAGCGCTCGGCGCATTGGGACGGCGCCGATTTGATCTTCGGCCCCGGTGCGACACGCGCCGATGCGCCCGGCGAGGACGAACTCGAAACGCTGTGGCTGAGTTATTACGCGAGCATCTTCAACCCGGCGCGGCCGAAACCGAGGGCAATGCGGGCGGAGATGCCGAAGCGCTTCTGGCACAATCTGCCTGAAGCGCAGCTGATTGCGCCGCTCCTCGCCGGCGCAGAGGAGCGCACGCAGGAGATGATTGCCAAGGCCCCAACAAAGCCGGTCGCGCGTCGCGGCGCCAAGCATCCTGATCCGGCTGCGGCGGAGCAGCGCGTCGAGGCCGCCGACAATCTCGTGCAATTGAAGCGCGAGGCGTTGGAATGCCGCGCCTGTCCGCTTTGGGCGCCGGCGACGCAGACCGTGTTCGGCGAAGGCCCGAAAAGCGCGCCGGTCCTGCTCGTCGGCGAGCAGCCGGGCGATCAGGAGGATTTGGCTGGGCGCCCGTTCGTGGGACCGGCCGGCAAGATTCTAGATCGCGCGCTCGCCGATGCCGGCCTCGATCGCAGCCGTGCTTACGTCACCAACGCGGTGAAGCATTTCAAATTCGAGCCGCGCGGCAAACGCCGGCTGCACAAGAAGCCGAATGTCGGCGAAATCCGCGCCTGCGCGCCGTGGCTCGAAGGCGAGCTTTCGCTTGTCTCGCCGAAGATCGTCGTCATGCTCGGCGCGAGTGCCGCGCAGGCAATGCTCGGGCGCTCTGCGCCGGTGATGAAGCAGCGCGGCCGCATCTTCGATCTACCGGGCGGCCGGCACGGGCTCGTGACCGTGCATCCGTCTTATCTTCTGCGGCTGCAGGGCGACGACGAACGGGATGAAGCGTACAAGGAGTTCGTGCAGGATTTGAAGCTCGCCGTGCGCTATCAGGCCGAGCACGCCTGACCCTATAGATCGCCTATTTTTCGAGATGGGCTTTCAGCCGCGCCAGCGTGTCATCCCACTGCCGTGAAACGTCCGTCAGATAATCGCGCGCGGATTCAATCGGCGGCGTCTCAAGCTTGAAAAGATTTTCGCGGCCGAGATGCACATTGCGGACGATTCCGGCTCGCGCGAGCACACGAAGATGCTTCGTCACCGCCTGCCGTGACATGCGCGTCCCCGCCGTCAGCCGCGAGATCGAATGTGGCTGCCGGTCACCGAGCTTCACGAGTACGGCGAGACGCGTCTCGTCGCCGAGCGCAGCGAAGATCGCCGCGCGCTCGCGCATGGCATTCTGCGTGCTACGGCGTTTGCCGGACATGATCTGCGATGTTTTTGGTCTGGATGGTCCAGCCATTGTCGTTCATACGGAACGCTTCCGAGCGGCGCTCTGTCGGGAGTTTGTCGAAGCCAGACTCCGTAACACGCAGGAAAGTTCCGCCGGCTATTTCTTGAAGCGTGAATTCGACAAGCGTCGACGGCTCGCTTGAGTAATCTCGATCTGGATCGATAGCATAAGGATGCCACGTGAAGGAGAACAGCCGCTCCGGCTCCATCTTCTGCACGGTCGCTTCCCATCGTAGATGTTCGTAACCGGGATAAGTGATATGTCCGCGCGCCACTTGCCCGAGAACGAACGGCCCATCGAGCTTGACGCGAAACCAAGCGCCGAACTCCCGATAATCCGTCAGCGCACGCCACACGCGCGCGACAGGCACGCGTAGCTCGATCGTCTTTTCGATTTGGTCTGTCATTGCGCAACCCAGCGGTTGCGTGTTGGCTAGCAGATGTAAGAATAAAAGGCAACCAACTGGTTGCTGTTCGGCCGGGATCGTCGTCCAAATGCGGCGCCGCAAGTCCTCGCAAGCGCAACGCGAGGCCGAAACGATATTCTCTGGGGGCAGCGCGGCAGAGGGGTTTTTGCTGCGTTGCGCCTCGCGCGAAGCAAGCCTGACTTTTCTTCGCTGACGCCGTTGAAAATCGGGAAAATTCGCCTTATCAGCGCGTTATCTACCGTGACAGGCGTTGCCCGGCATGAGCGCCAAATCCAAGAATTCCGACCTGCCGTTGGTCGCAACCGCCAACGACCTGCGCACCGGCGCCGTCGTCTACCGCGGTGTCGATGGCGCGTGGCAGCGCGACATTTCGCGCGCTGAAATCGCTGAGCGCAAAGACGCGGCGGCCGATTTGCAAGAGCGCGCCGAAACCGATCTTGCCGTGCGCGTTGCCGATCTCGCACTCATTCCGATCATTCGCGATGGAGCTTTCGTGCGGCCGGCGGCGTTGCGCGAAATCATTCGCGCGACCGGCCCGACGATCGAGTTGCCGGCGTCGCAGGCGCGCCCCTGAGGTTCGATAGAACATGTACCGCTACGACGAATTCGATCACGACCTCGTCCGCGACCGCGTCGCTGAGTTCAGCGATCAGGTGGCGCGGCGCCTATCGGGTGAACTGACCGAAGATCAGTTCAAGCCGCTGCGGCTCATGAACGGCGTGTACCTGCAGCTGCACGCCTACATGCTGCGCATCGCCGTGCCTTACGGCACCTTGTCGTCGCGGCAGATGCGCAAGCTTGCGCATCTCGCACGCAATTACGATCGCGATTATGGGCATTTCACCACGCGACAAAATCTGCAATTCCATTGGACGAAGCTCGCGGAAGTGCCGAAAATGCTCGCCGAGCTTGCCGAAGTGGAGATGCACTGCATCCAGACGTCAGGCAATTGCATCCGAAACGTCACCGCCGATCACTTTGCCGGCGCGAGCGCCGACGAGATCGCCGATCCGCGGGCATACGCTGAAATCCTGCGGCAATGGTCGTCGTTGCATCCGGAGTTTTCGCTGCTGCCGCGGAAGTTCAAGCTGGCTGTGATCGGCGCGCCGAAAGACCGCGCCGCAATCCAGACGCACGACATCGGACTTGAAGTGAAGCGCAACGCGGAAGGTGAGCTCGGTTTCGCCGTGTGGGTCGGCGGTGGCCAGGGCCGCACGCCGATGATTGCCAAGAAGGTGCGCGATTTCCTGCCAGAACCCGATCTCATCGCCTACATGGAAGCGATCCTACGCATCTACAATCAGTTCGGCCGGCGCGACAACAAGTTTAAGGCACGCATCAAAATCCTGGTCCATGAAATGGGCGAGGCGGAGATCAAGGCGGCGATCGAAAAGGAGTTTGCCGCGATCGACAAGACCAACATGGTCCTGCCACGCGACGCGGTCGAGCGCATCGAAGCTTATTTCGCGCCGCCGCCTTTCGAAACGCGCGTCAATGGCACGCCGGCGTTCGATCGCGCAAGAGAGACGGACTCGGAATTTTCCGGCTTCGTCGAGCGCAACGTGCACCCGCACAAAATGCCGGGCTACGCGATCGTCAGCGTATCGTTGAAGCCGATCGGCGGGACGCCCGGCGACATCACCTCCACGCAAATGGATGCGGTGGCGGATATCGCCGAGCAATTCTCATTCGATGAGTTACGCGTCAGTCATGAGCAGAACCTCGTCCTGCCGCATGTGAAACTTGAGGATTTGCCGGCCATCTACGCGCGGCTGCGCGAGGCGGAGCTCGCGACCGCCAATCTCGGGCTTGTCAGCGACATCATCTGCTGCCCCGGCCTCGATTATTGCTCGCTTGCCAACGCGCGCTCGATCCCCGTCGCGCAGCGTTTGTCGGAACGCTTCGCCGATCCGGCGCGTCAACGCGACATCGGCGAACTGAAGATCAAGATTTCCGGCTGCATCAATGCCTGCGGCCATCATCATGTCGGGCATATCGGCATTCTCGGGGTTGACCGCAAAGGCGAGGAATTCTACCAGATCACGCTCGGCGGCTCGGGTGACGAGACCTGCTCGATCGGCGAGATCGTCGGCAAGGGCTTTTCGTCCGAGGGCGTGATCGATGCTGTCGAGACGATCGTCGACACGTATCTGAAGCTGCGCGAAACGCCGCAAGAGGATTTCCTCAGCGCCTACCGCCGTGTCGGCGAAGCGCCGTTCCAGGAAGCGCTTTATGCGCATGCAGCTTGAGGCGCTGATATGGCGATCTTCAAAGGTCACAATTTTGTCGAGGACGATTGGGCGGTTGCGACCGATGATGCGCCGTTGCCGGAGGGGCGCGTTGTCGTTTCGAAAACCCGCTTCTTAGGAGATCGCGAGTCGCTGAGTGCGCGCAATCTGCCGATCGGCCTGATCCTGCGATCCGGAGAAAGCCTTGAGGGTCTCGAAGACGATCTCGACCGCTTTCAGCTGATCGTCCTCGAAATCCCGAAATATACGGACGGCCGTTCCTATTCGACCGCGCGGCTGTTGCGCGAGCGCTACAAATATGCGGGCGAGTTACGTGCGAGCGGCGACGTCTTGCGCGATCAGATCATGTTCCTGCATCGCGTCGGCTTCGATTCT
>JAFAVH010000026.1 GCA_019242655.1 Methylobacteriaceae bacterium | reverse complement strand
CATGATCGATATCGATCATTTCAAGAGCTACAACGATCATTACGGGCATCTCGCCGGCGATTCTTGTCTGAGGGAGCTAGCAGCGTTGATCGCGGCCGAGACGCGTCAGCCGCAAGACATTATTGCGCGGTTTGGCGGCGAGGAGTTTCTCGTATTGCTGCCCAATACGGACCTGCGCGAAGGCAGCCGCATCGCCGAGCGCATGCGCCACTCGCTCGCTGCAGCCGCCATGCCGCACGCGGAAGAGAGCGCGTGTGGATTTGTCGCGGCGAGTTTCGGCGTTGGAGCGGCGACGACGCGGACGATGTCGCCGCGCGAGCTGATCGCCGCTGCCGATGCCGCGCTCTATCACGTGAAGAATAATGGCCGCAACGGCGTCTGGCCCACCGTCGAGCGGCCGGTCCTCAGCGTCGTCGGGCCGATTGCCAACGAGAACGAGCGCCGCTCGGCTTGAGGCGCGTCCGCCTTTACTCCCCGCCTCCGATCCGCTAACCCTCAACCGCAAGAACCCGGCCTTGCGCCGGGTTTTTTGTTTTCAATTTTGCGCGCGAGCCGGAGAACGCGGGCGATGGCGAATGTGGTCGTGGTCGGCGCCCAATGGGGTGACGAAGGCAAAGGCAAAATCGTCGACTGGCTCTCGGTTGAGGCCGATGTCGTCGTGCGATTCCAGGGCGGGCACAATGCAGGCCATACGCTCGTCGTCGACGGCGTCACCTATAAGCTCGCGCTGCTTCCGTCCGGCATCGTGCGACCCGGAAAGCTGTCGGTGATCGGCAACGGTGTCGTGCTCGACCCGCATCACCTCGTCGGAGAGATCGCCAAGATCGAGACGCAGGGCGTCGCGGTGACGCCCGACAATCTGAAGATCGCCGACAATGTCGCGCTGATCCTCTCGATTCACCGCGAGCTCGATGCGCATCGCGAGAGTGCGTCCGACGATGCCATCAAGATCGGCACGACAAAGCGCGGCATCGGCCCGGCTTACGAGGACAAGGTCGGGCGGCGCGCCGTCCGCCTCATGGATCTCGCCGAGCCCGACACGCTCGATGAAAAGATCGCGCGGCTGCTCGCTCACCATGATCCGCTGCGGTGCGGGCTCGGACTCGAACCTGTCTCAAGAAGCGCGCTGCGCGAAGAGCTCCTGAGCGTCGCGCCGAAAATCCTGCCGTACATGGATGCGACGTGGGAATTGCTCGACGGCGCGCGGCGCGCCGGCAAGCGCATCCTGTTTGAAGGCGCGCAGGGCGCATTGCTCGATGTCGATCACGGCACGTATCCGTTCGTCACATCGTCGAACACGGTTGCGGCTAACGCCGCGACCGGCGCGGGACTTGGACCGCGCGCGATCGGCTATGTGCTCGGCATCGCCAAGGCCTACACGACACGCGTCGGCGGCGGCCCGTTTCCGACCGAGCTGCACGACGAGATCGGCCGGCGCATCGGCGATCGCGGCCACGAATACGGCGTCAACACCGGGCGGCGTCGGCGTTGCGGCTGGTTTGATGCCGTGCTCGTACGCCAAACCGTAAAGACGTCGGGAATCGACGGCATCGCACTTACGAAGCTCGACATCCTCGATGGTTTTGCGGAAGTGAAAGCCTGCGTCGGATACATGCTTGACGGCGAGCAGATCGACCGGCTTCCGGCGAGCCAATCGGCGCAGGAACGTGTCGAGCCGATCTACGAGAGCATCGAAGGCTGGGAGGGCACGACGAGCGGCGCGCGTTCCTGGGCCGATCTTCCCGCGCAAGCGATCAAATATGTGCGCCGAATCGAAGAGCTCATTGAAGCGCCGGTCGCGCTTTTGTCCACAAGTCCCGAGCGCGACGACACCATCCTCGTTCACAACCCCTTTCAGGATTGAGCGAATCTTGGCGTAGGATTGACCTCAACCCGCGCCCGGTGCTTGTAGCGCTCAGATGGCCGATTATTACCCGCTGTTGGCGAAAGCCGTCGCTGCGCAAGCGCAGTCGGATGCGGACAAACGCCGCGCGATATATGAGCGCGCGCGTGGCGCTCTGCTTGGCCAGTTGCGCGCAATCCAGCCGCCCGTTCCCGACCCCGATATCGAACGCGAAAGCCAAGCGCTCGATGAGGCGATCAATCGGCTGGAGAGCGAGCTCGCGGCAAAAGAGACTGCCGCATCCGCGCCGCCGGCGTCCGATGCCGCAGCGCCGGCACGAGCCGCTCTTGGAACGGCGCGTGCGCGTCTGCCGCTCAAACCATTGCCGCTGCGACCGCTGCCGCCGCGGCCCCTCTTACGCGCGCGGCAAGACACGAAGCCTGCCGAGCCCGCACCGCCCGAGACTGAAGCAACGCTGACGCCGCCGGTCCCTGCCGTCGAGGAAGCGCCGTCCCCGCCGTTCGAGCCGGCCCAGGGCATCTCTCCGGAGGCAGAGAGCACGCCGGAGCCGATCCTCGCGCCGCCGGCGGAGCCCACGCTGGCGGAGCCGGCGTCCGGCTTCACGCTGCCGCAGAACCGCGCCGAGCCGGAACCGCCCCCGCTGCGCCCGCGCGGCGATCAGTTCCATCCGGCGGCGCCGCGTCCCGAAGTCGCGGGTCGCCGCAATCGCGGCCTTTGGATCGCCGGCGCCGTTGCCGCTCTCGTCGTGATCCTCGTTGCCGCTGCCGCCTGGAAACTGCGCGACAGGCCGGAAGAACTGACACGCGGCAAGCCCGCCGCGCCGCAGCAGAGCGACACCGGCAATGCCAAACTCTCCGAGCGCGTCGGCGCGCCCGCGACAGCGGCGAGGTCGACCGGCGGGACTTCGAGCACGCCGGCAGATGAAACGCCTGCCATTCCGGTTGCCCATCGCGCCGCTTTGCTCGTCGAGGCGCCGACGGAGGAGAACAAGGTCAAAACGTACATCGGCTCCGTCGTGTGGCGGCTCGAAAACGCCGCGCGCGATGCCGGTCAGCCGCTGTCGACAGCGGTGCGCGCCGACGTCGACATTCCCGATGCCAAGTTGAAAGTCGCACTGACCTTCCAGAAAAACCTCGATGCGGCGCTGCCCGCTTCGCACACGATTTCGATTCGCTTCACGCCGCTTGCCGGCAGTCCGATCGGCGACGTGCAACAGATCGACGCGCCGCAGATGCGCCGCGACGAAGCGCCGAGCGGTGATCCCTTGAGCGCCGTTCCGGTGCCGATCATGGACAACAACTTTCTCGTTGGCCTCGCGCGCGGCGATTTCGAGACGCGCAACATCGATCTCATCAAGACGCGCGCGTGGATCGACATCCCGATGCTCTTGAAGAGCAAGCGCGTCGCCAAGATAACGCTGGAAAAAGGCGTGACCGGCGAGCGCGCAATCAACGATGCGCTCGCCGCCTGGGCGGGGCAGCAATAGACATCGCAGAACTTTAGCGCTCGGAACTCTGCCGCGCGGACTGCAGTCGGCGCAGCCATCCCAACGCGATCGCAAGAACGATCGCGCCGATATATCCGGTCGTAAGATCGTCTTTCCAGCTCGCGAGCGCCGCCGCCTCCGCGCCGGACGCCGTTCTTTGCGTTGCCAAGACGTCGATTGCGTTGATGTCGGCTTCCATGCGGAAGAAGCCGAGCGCCGCGAGCGAAGGGAGAAGGATAAGACATCCGAGCAACGGGTATTTCATGCTCCGCAAAAGTGGTGATCTGCGCAACGTGATCCACAGTCCGAGACATCCGTGCACCCATCCCGGCGCAAGCAATGCCAGCTGCAAGCCCTCTCTCCCGGTCATCTGCAGGTGCGCAATAACCGCCGTATAGGAGGGCTTCACGTCGAATAGGGTATCGGCAAGGCGTGTCGTCACGACGTGCCCAATGAGAATGAGCGGAAGGCTGAAGCCTGAGGCAAGCCGCAATATTTCAAGCGGCGGCAGGTGCCATTCGCGACGGCTATAGATCGTCCAAAGCGCGAGCGCGAAATGCGTGGCGGCGGCGCCGTACAGAACAAGGCTGATCACGGGAATACGCCAGAACATGAGCGCAACCCGCAATCCGCTCTCGGCGAGCGCAAGCGAGACTATCCCGAGTGCGTGGTTGACGAGGTGAGAGGTTATGTAGGCGAAAAGCACGACGCCGGAGATGAGCCGAAGCCGCCGCGCTGTCAGTGCAGTAAGCAGATTCATTGGACCCTCACGCCAACGCTGCTTTCACGTGGCGTTTGGCGCAAGGGTGCATTTTGCGCGAAAGCGCTCTACCCCGCGCGCGCACCCTCATGAGCGATGCGCGCCGCCGGCGGCGGCAGTGCCTCGATCTTGGAGAGGCCCTGCTTCACCGCCGCCTGCACTTTCTCGAAAGCGCGGACCTCGATCTGGCGCACGCGCTCGCGCGAAATATCGAACTCGCCGGATAATTCCTCCAGCGTGATCGGGTCGTCGGAAAGCCGGCGCGCCTCGAAAATGCGACGCTCGCGCGGGTTCAGCACCGAGAGCGCGCCGCGCAAAGCCTCGTGGCGGTTGTCGCTCTCTTCCTGGTTGGCGAGCACCGTCTCCTGATTGGCGCTGTCGTCGACGAGCCAATCCTGCCACTCGCCCTCGCCGGCTTCGCGCAGCGGCGCGTTCAGCGATGCATCGCCGCCCATGCGGCGGTTCATGTCGACGACGTCCTGCTCGGTGACGCCGAGGCGGGTCGCGATCGTCTGCACCTGGTCGGGGCGAAGGTCGCCTTCCTCCAGCGCCGAGATCTGGCTCTTCGCCTTGCGCAGGTTGAAGAACAGTTTCTTCTGGTTCGCCGTCGTGCCCATCTTCACAAGCGACCACGAGCGCAGGATGTACTCTTGTATCGAGGCGCGGATCCACCACATCGCGTATGTCGCAAGGCGGAAGCCCTTGTCGGGCTCGAAGCGCTTCACCGCCTGCATCAGGCCGACATTGCCTTCGGAGACGACCTCGCCGATGGGCAGGCCGTAGCCGCGGTAGCCCATGGCGATCTTGGCAACGAGGCGCAGGTGGGACGTGACAAGCTTGTGCGCGGCGTCGCTGTCGCCGTGTTCGCGCCAGCGCTTGGCGAGCATGTATTCTTCTTGCGGTTCCAGCATCGGGAACCGCCTGATCTCGGTGAGGTAGCGAGACAATCCCGCTTCGCCGGAGATCATCGGTAAGGCGTGGGCCATAGATCCTCCTGTTCGAGACCCCCGGTTCAGGCGGGTCCGCCTGCGGCGCCGCCCCAGCGCGCGCCGCAACCACGTCATATAGGCGCCTCTAGGGGTGCTCGAAAGGTCTCCGACTGTGCAGTGCGGTCGCAGCGGCCCGGCGTGTGCTGCAACGCACACTAGCGCTTGACGGCAGAGTCTGCGATGAGGATCGGCGGCTCGCGCTCGGGCGTCCGGCGCAGCAGGTGGTAGAGGATGATCGCCCCGAAAGTCGCGGTGCCGATGCCGCCGAGGGCAAATCCGCCAATCTTTACAGTGAGATCGCCGGCCCCGGCGGTGAGCGCCACGGCGACGGTGATGAGGTTGCGGGCGTCCGAGAAATCGACGCGGTTCTCGACCCAGATGCGGCCCGCGGTCGCAGCGATGAGGCCGAAGACGACGAGCGCCAGGCCGCCGATCACCGGCCCGGGCAAGGTCAGGATCAGCGCCCCGAATTTGGGGGAAAAGCCGAGAAGGAGCGCGACGCAGCCGGCGACGACGAAGACGAGCGTCGAGAATACGCGGGTCACGGCCATTACGCCCATATTCTCGGCGTAGGTGGTCACACCGGTGCCGCCGCCGAAGCCCGCGATAATCGTCGCCAATCCATCAGCCAGGAAAGCGCGGCCGAGCAGCGGGTCGAAATCGCGGCCAGTCATCGCCGAGATCGCCTTCACGTGACCGAGATTCTCGGCAACGAGCACGACAGCCACCGGCGCAATTAGCCCGATCGCGGAAGCAGTGAAGACCGGATTAGTGAAATGCGGCAGACCGAAGAGCGGGGCCGCCGCCACGCCGGAAAAGTCGATCGGCTTGCCAAAGCCAAAAAGGTTGGCGCAGATCAGGTAGAGGACGTAGCCGCAAATCGCGCCGAGAAGCACCGGTAGCCGCCGCGCCATGCCAGGTGCGTGAACTGCGATCAGCGCCACCGCGAGCACGGTGACGAGCCCGATCAAAGTGTCGAAGCCTGAGGCCGACACGCCTTTCACGGCGACACCGGCGAGGTTCAGCCCGATTGCCGCGACGATCGCGCCTGTCAGCACCGGCGGCATCAGCTTTTCGACCCAGGCCGTCCCCGACACATGCACGACAATGCCGATGATCGCGTAGACCACGCCGGCCCCGATGATGCCGCCAAGCGCCACGGGAATGTTCGGATTGGGACCGCTGCCGGCATATCCGGTCGCGGCAATGACGACGGCGATGAAAGCGAAGCTCGATCCGAGATAGCTCGGCAAGCGCCCGCCGGTGACGAGAAAGAATAAGAGCGTGCCGATCCCGGAGAAGAAAATCGCGGTGTTCGGATCGAAGCCCATAATGATCGGCGCGAGCGCAGTCGAGCCGAACATCGCGACCACATGCTGGACGCCAAGCGCGATCGTCTTGCCCCAAGCGAGCCGTTCGTCCGGTGCGATTTCGGGAGAGGTATCGGTCGCCTCTTTGAGCGACCAGCGTGTCACGAATCCGGGTGCCATGCTCGCGTCTCCTCCGCCTTACGGCGCAGTTTGCGAGCGCTGTCCGTCAGCGTCAATCGAGCGTGCTGCTCAAGTTTTCGTCGCGTCTTTGATCTGATCCGCGGCCTGCTCGCCGGCTTGTTTTGCCGCGTCCCCAGCAGCCTCGGCACTCTCCTTCCCTTGATTGAAAAGCTGGGTGTAGGTGCGCGCCATTTCCTGCGGCATGGTACCCATGATCTCGCCGAGCTTCTGCGTGCGTGACGCGAAATTCTCGTAGGCCGTCTTCATGTAACCGGTCTGGATGGCGACGATGTCCTCCCAGCTTTTGGCGCCGCGCAGCTTCTCGATGAGCTGTGCCGAATTCTCGTAGGATTCCATCGACATTTTGGCGATCTCGCCGGCGATCACCTGCATATTCTTGGTCGCTGTGGTGAAGCCCGCCATCGCCGTGTCGATGCCACCCTTGGCGGCGTTCTGCAGCTTGTCCTTCGGGTCCATGGCACGCCCTCTATTCCCGCGGAACGCGCGAGCGTGGCCGCTGTTCCGCCTCTGCGCCGGACCGCTAGACTTGCACGCCCAGCCTTCCGGTTCTAGCCGTCGGTTGAGCCAGCGCTATGACAGGCCCTTGGGGGAAACATGCTCGATCTGAACTCGCTCGTCGCCATCGATATCCATACGCATGCCGATGGTCCGTGCGGCACCGAGGCTTATGAGGATGCAGGTCCGACGCGCGAGGCGATGAAGTCCTATTTCAAGCACGATTACGAAACGAAGACCGTGCCCGAGATCGCGCAATATTATCGCGAGCGGAAGATTGGCTGCGTGATTTTCACCGTCGACAGCGAAGCGGAGAGCGGACAACGGCGCTACTCCAACGAGGAAGTCGCGCGGCTCTGCGCCGAGAACGACGACATCATGATCCCGTTCGCCAGCATCGATCCGCATAAGGGTATGCTCGGCGTGCGTGAAGCGAAGCGGCTCATCAAGGATTTCGGCGTCAAGGGCTTCAAGTTTCATCCTTCGACGCAAGGGTTTTATGCAAACGACCGAATGGCCTATCCGCTCTACGAAGTGATCGCGGATGCGAAACTGCCGGCTTTGTTTCACACGGGCCAGACCGGCGTCGGCTCCGGCACGCGCGGCGGCGGCGGCGTGCGGCTCAAATATTCAAACCCGATGTATATGGACGATGTCGCCGTCGATTTTCCCGATATGCCAATCATCCTCGCGCATCCCTCCTTTCCATGGCAGGAGGAGGCGCTGTCGGTCGCGCAGCACAAGCCGAACGTCTACATCGACATGTCCGGCTGGTCGCCGAAATATTTCCCGCCGATCCTAGTGCGCTACGCCAACACGATTTTGAAGAACAAGATGCTGTTCGGCTCGGATTATCCGGTGATCTCGCCGGATCGCTGGCTAAAGGATTTCGAGACGATCGACATTCGACCGGATGTGCGGCCGCTGATCTTGAAGGAGAACGCGATCAAGTTGCTGGGGTTGAGGTAATATGACCTGTTCAAGGCTCGGTTAGAGCGAAAGGGGGCGTCTCGGCCAGTCGCTTAGCCAGATTGTGCAATTGGGGAGTTCTGGTCTCGGTGTCGATGCCAATCCCTCGGGCGAGCCACTCGCCGACGAACGCCGCCACGTCTGCCTGGGTGATCCGCTCAAAAAGCAGATAGGATGTGCCCGGCTGGATCATTTTATCGATCGCGACCAATGCATTTGTCACTTGTGCCATGCAGTCATCGATCCACGGCTGATACAGCTTCTCTGGCGGATGGTGATTGCGCTCGTAGGCAGCCTGCAGTCCTTTATCGCAAGCGCCCATCATGATGGCCGAAACTTTTAGGACGGCGCGCCGGTCCGATCCTGCGAGGGGCGTCAGCGCTCGCTGCCGACCGTAGACCTCGTCAAGATGGTCGATTATTGCGCCACTGTCGACCAAAGTCTCGCCATCATCGAGCACCAGGGCCGGAATTCTGCCGAGTGGATTCGCAATGCGCACTTTTTCTCGGTCGCCGAAGCCGGACAGTGACCGTTGTTCAAAGTCGATGCCGTAGATGCGAAGCGTGATGGCCACGCGACGTGTGAATGGAGAGCGGTTCACGCCAATAAGCTGCATAATGGTTGGACCCTGCCACAGCGTTCTCAAGGTACGCCAGCGCCGAAATCGTGGCTACTGCCGCCGTCAGAGAGGCGATGGTGAAGTCGTGTTCAAAATTCCGGCCATCGCCGGTTTGATCTGAACTAATAGAGTTACGAGCTGAATGACCCAGACATCGAGGCCTACAAATATCCCGTGCCTGCCTCCGCCGCGAATCTGTCCGGCGGGCCCTGCCAGACAATGCGAGCGTGCTCCAAGACATAAACGCGATCGGCATGCGGCAGCGCGAAGGTGACGTTCTGCTCGCCTAAAAGAACCGTGATCGGCGTCGTCTGCCGCAGCTTCTCCAAAGCCTTCGACAATTGCTCCAGGATCACTGGCGCAAGGCCGAGCGTCGGCTCGTCCAAAATTAAGAGCTTCGGCCGCATCATCAGCGCGCGGGCGATGGTCAGCATCTGCTGCTCGCCGCCCGACAATGTGCGCGCGACTTGGCTTTGGCGCGATTTCAGGATCGGAAACAGATCGAACAGCCACGCAAGCTGCGCCGCCGCGTCCTTCGCCTCGAGATGATTGCCGCCGAGATCGAGATTCTCGCGCACCGTCATGTCGGGGAAAAGCTCGCGGCCCTCCGGCACCTGCACGATGCCGCCGCGTGCGATCGAAGCCGGCGTCCTGCCGGCAAGCGCTTCGCCACGCCAGCGGATTGCACCGGAATGCGGCACGAGCCCTGAAATCGCGTTGAACAAAGTGGTCTTGCCGGCGCCGTTCAATCCGACGACTGAGACGAACTCGCCTTCATGCACATGAATATCGACGCCCTGCAGCGCCTGCGCCTTGCCGTAGAGCACGCCGACCTTGTCGACCTGCAGAAGCGGCGTATCGGCGTCTTTGAAGGTGCTTTCCGGCCGGGCCGCAGTCTCGATCGAGCCGCCGAGATAAACGCGCCGCACTGTCTCGTCACGCATCACTTCATCGGGCGTGCCCTCGGCGATGCGCTCGCCGAGATAAAGCGCAAAGACGCGATCGACGATCGCCGCGACACTCTTCACATTGTGATCGACAAGCAGAACGGCGCGGCCGTCGTCACGGAAGCCGCGGATCAATTCCGAGAACGTCGCGACTTCCGCCGGCGTCAGTCCGGCAAAAGGCTCGTCGACGAGCACGACGCGCGGGTCGCGCGCAATTGCCTTGGCAAGTTCCATGCGGCGCAAATCGGCGAAAGGCAGCGTGCTGGGACGGCGGTCCATGACATGGGCAAGGCCGACGCGCTCGGCGATCTCGCGCGCGCGGCGCTCGACATGCGGGTCGGCGAAAAGCTTCAGCAAGCTGTCAGGCAGGAGCGCGAGCTTGATGTTTTCGAGCACGGTCTGGCGATGCAGCGGCCGCGAATGCTGAAAGACGATGCCGACGCCCTGCCGCGCAACTTTGTGCGAGGGCCAGTTCGCCATCTCCACGCCATCGAGTTGCACGGAGCCGGCAGTCGGACGCTCGATCCCCATGATGAGCTTCATCACGGTGGATTTGCCCGATCCGTTCGGGCCGATCAGTCCGAGAATCTCGCCGCCCTTGAACTCGAAATTCACGCCATTGACGGCGACAAGGCCGCCATAGCGCTTGACGAGATCGCGGACGACGAGCTCGGTCACGCGTGCTCCTCGCCGCGCGTCAGAATGCCGAGAAGGCCGCTCGGCACGAACAGGATGACGAGAAGCGCGATTGCCGAGACGATCAAAGTCGAGAGCTCACCGAAGGGGCGCAGCGCCTCGCCCGCGCCGATGAGGAAGATGGAACCGAGGGCCGCGCCGATGATCGTGCGCCGTCCGCCCAGCACGGCGGCAATAATGACCTGCACGCCGACCGCGATCGACACCAAGGTGCCGACCGAGGCCGTGCCCATGTAGAAGACGAGCAATGCGCCGGCGAGGCCAGAGAAAAACGCGCTGATGATGAAGGCGGTGAGCTTGTGCTTCGTCACGTTGAAGCCGAGCGCGCCGGCTTCGACCGGGTCCTGGCCGCTCGCCTGCAAGATCAGGCCAACGGGCGAACGCGACAGCGCGTACAAGATGACGCCGCTGACGATCATGAAGATCAGCGCGATGTAGTAATTCGTATCTGCATTGACAGATAGGACATCCGGCACCGTGAGACCGATCTCGCCGCCGGTGAATCCGGCAAAGACAACGATCAGGTTCATCATGATGAGAACCGCGACGAGCGTCGTCAGTCCGAAATAGGGGCCGCGCACACGCAGCGCCGGCAGCGCGAGCACGACGCCGCCGATCACCGCCATGACCGCACCGGCGGCGATGCAGGGATAGACCGGCACGCCGTAACCGTTGAGAATGCCCGCCGCATATGCGCCGAGCCCGATCAGAAATGTCGGGCCGAAATTCACCTCGCCGGCAAAGCCGAAGAGAAGGTCCCAGGCCATCGAGAACACGCCGAAATAATAGGCGACCGTCAAAAGGCCGAGGATGTAGCCGGAGACTTTCAGCGGCAACAGCAGCGCGACGATCGAGCCGATAAGCGCGATCCAGAAAACGCGGGAGCGGAAGAGATTGCGCATGTCAGCGCCGCCCGAACAGGCCTTGCGGCCGAATATACATGACGACGACAAGCAGGAGCAGCGCCGGAATGAAGCGGTAGGCCGGCGAGATCATGTAAGCCGTCACCGTCTCGAGATAGCCGACGACGTAAGCAGCAACGAGCGAACCCGAGACGCTGCCCAAGCCGCCAAGCACGACAATCGAGAATGCGCTACCGGTGAGCGGACCCGCGCTATAGGAGCTGACGCCGAGAAACATCCCAAGCAGCACGCCGGCAATGCCGGCCAGCACGCCGTAGATCGCCCAGATCGCGACATAAATACGCGAAAGCTCGAAACCGAGCAGCGTCACGCCACGCGGATTCATCGAGGCGGCGAGCACCGCCTTGCCGGAGCGTGTCTTGTTGACGATCAACCACAAGAGACCAATCACGACCCAACAGACGATCGCAGTGAAAATCTCGTTCTGCGGCGTGCGCACGCCGAATACATTGACGACACCTTCGACGATCGGCAGCACGGTCTTTGCGTTGTCGGTGAAGAAATAAGCGATCAGCTCGGTGATCATCGTCCCCCAAAGCAACGTGCCGGTGAGGACGAATATCTCCGTCTCTTCCTTCGGAATGGCGCGCGACGTCTGCAGGGGCCGCACTACGACGAAGTACGTCGCAAAGGCGCCGATCAGCGTGACGCCAATGCCGAACAAAGCCGCGAGATAGGCGCCGACATGCAGCTCGTTTGTCGCCGCCCATGCCGCGACGGCGGCGAGAACCATGAGGCTGCCGTGGGAGAGATTGAGCACGCCGGAGACGCCGAAGATCAGCGTGAAGCCGGTGGCCCCCAGCGCATAAAGCGCGCTGATCGCGAATCCATCGACTAAGATTTGCAGGGCAAGCATGTGTCGCGACCCAAAGCGCTTTCGATCAATCCACGCGTAAAAAAACGGCCCCGGCGGGATGCCGAGGCCGTTTCATGCGCTGCTTACTGATTTTGCGCTTTGATGAAGCTCGGGAAGCGTATCTTCCCGTTGGCGATTTCCGCCGGCCAAACGGCAACTTGCTTACCGTCCTGCCATTGCGAGATCATGCCGGTGATGAGGCCCTTGCCGTATTTCAGACCGTGGGTGAACTGGTCTTGCTTGCCGTAGAACTGGATGCGGCCGATCGTGCCTTCCCAGTCGGTCTTCTCCAATGCTTCAACGAGCTTGTCGGAATCGGTCGAGCCCGCGCGCTTGATCGCATCGGCGATGTAGTAAACCTCGTCATAGGCGGTGTAGCCGGCGTAAGACGGGAAGTTGCCGTACTTCTTGTTGAAGGCATCCGCGAACGGCACCGATTTCGACGTCATCGCAATGCCGGGGCCGGACACGGACTGGAACAATACGCCGTCCGCCGCGCCATTCGTGTCTTTCCAGAAGGTCGAATTGGTCGCCTGCGACGAGATGCCAAGCATCGGGATCGGCACCTGCTGGCTCTTCCACTGCACCGTCGGCTGCACGCCGATATGGCTGATGCCGGTGATCATCACGTCCGGCTTCTCACCTTCGATCTTGTTGTAGATCGGCGTGAAATCGGTCGTATCCGGCGACATGCGGATGTGATCGAGGATTTTCAGCCCGATCTGCGGCAGGCACTCCTTGTAGCCGGCGTCGAGCGGCGTCGTCCAAGCCGCGTCTTCGCTGAAGATCACCGCGGTCTTCATCTTGCGATCGTTGACGAGGATCTCCTTGGCGCCGTCGCAGACGGACATCGCAAGTTCCGCCGACGTGAGGTAGCCGTGGAACGTGTATTTGTTCTTCTCGTAATCGTCGTGAATCGCCTTGGTGATCTGGTTCGATGCTGCGCCCGGCGTGATCATCACGGTCTTGAGACGCGCCGCCCACGGCTCGAGCGCCAGCACGACCTCGCTTATGTAGCTTGCAATAACCGCGTTCACCTTGTCGTCCGATACGGCGCGCTGGAACGCGCGAACGGAGTCCGTGGCGGAACTCTTGTTGTCGTAAGTGATGATCTGGATCTGACGCCCGTCGACGCCGCCTTTGGCGTTGATCTCTTCGGCTGCGAGCTGCGCCGCCTGCGGGATCGACGCGCCGGCGATCGCCTGCGCCTCGGCGATAACTGCAATCTTGATCGGGTCGGCAGCTTGCGCCTGACCGGCGGCAAGTAGCGAGGCAAGCGCCGCCGCTCCGCCGAGCAGCATGTGACGAATCGAGCGCTGGTGATGCGTGATCATAATTTAATCTCTCCCCTGACGCGCGGTTTTGGTTGTCGCGGGTTCTGCGCGAATGTATCGGAGGAGTCAACGACGACCCGCGCATTTCCGCGTAACCAGTTCGTCGGACGGCTTTGGCCGAGAAGGAGTTTTAGCTTGACCATTGATTTTGCCGCAGCGCGCGCCGGAAGATGAAAAAGACGGCGATCGCGGCGGTAAAGGGCCGGCAAGTTTTAGATTCGCGCGGGCGGCCGACAGTCGAAGCCGACGTGGTGCTGCAAGGCGGCGCGATGGGACGCGCTTCCGTGCCCTCCGGCGCTTCGACCGGACACAACGAAGCGCATGAATTGCGTGACGGCATAAAAGACGAATATTTCGGGCGCGGGGTCGGTCGCGCGGTCACTAATGTCGACGGCGAGATTGCACAAGCGGTTCGCGGGCTCGAGGCCGAGGATCAACGCGCGCTCGACTTGCGAATGCGCGAAGCAGACGGCACGCCGTCTTTGTCGCGGCTCGGTGCGAACGCGATTTTGGCGGTGTCGCTTGCCGCTTGCCGCGCCGCCGCCGAGGCAAAGGGCGAGCCGCTCTATCGACGCATCGCGGAGATCAGTGGGACGCAGCACATGTCGCTGCCGGTTCCGATGGTCAATATATTGAGCGGCGGCCTGCACGCCGGACGCGGCATGGACGTGCAGGATTTTCTCGCCGTGCCGCTTTCCGCCGACGGTTATCCCACCGCGCTGCATATGATGATGCGTGTTCGCACCGCGGCGGAGAGCGTAGTTGCCCGATACGGCGCGCCGACATTGCTCGCGGATGAAGGCGGACTCAGTCCCGGCTGCCCCAACGGCGACATCGCGCTCGATCTTATGGTCGAAGCCATCGAGGAGGCCGGATTGCGTCCGGGCCGTGAGGTCGGCATCGCGTTGGATATAGCGGCAACATCGCTTGCCGACGATAAAGGGAATTACGCTCTGGCACGTGAGGGCCGCACCTTATCGGCCGCGCAGATGATCGAGCGCCTGGCGAAGTGGAAGCAAGATTATCCGCTTCTCTCGATCGAAGACGGCCTGCACGATGAGGATTGGGACAATTGGACGAAGCTGACGACGCGCCTGAACGACATCCAGATCGTCGGTGACGATCTTTTCTGCACCAATCCCGCCCGCATCGAGACCGGAGTCGCGCGCGGCACCGCGAACTGCGTTCTCATCAAGCTCAATCAGAACGGCACGCTGACGGGAACCCTCGACGCCATCCGCATCGCGCGGTCTGCGGGATATGCAACGGTGATTTCCGCGCGCTCGGGCGAAACCGCGGATTCCTTCATGTCCGATCTCGCCGTCGGAACTGCGGGCGGACAGATCAAGATCGGCTCGCTGAGGAATAGCGAGCGGCTGACTAAGTACAATCAGTTGCTGCGCATCGCAGAAGATACGGAGATTTCTTATGCCGGCGCACGCGTGTTAGCCGGTGCAAATCGCGCGCTCGCAACATGAACACTGAATGCGTTGCAAGCGATACGGCATTACCTCGGGAAATGCAGGCATTTCTGCGCATGCTCAGTCTCGCCGACAGAGTGGTCGCGGCGCGTCCGCTCACGGGCGGCGTTTCCTCCGATATCTGGCTGATCGAAACGCCGGACCAGCGTCTCTGCATCAAGCGCGCGTTACCGGCATTGCGTGTCGCCGCCGATTGGCGCGCGCCGGTCGAGCGCAGCATCTACGAATATGCCTGGATGGAGCGCGTGCAGGCGATCTTGCCGCGTGCGGTTCCACCCCTGCTCGGCCGCAGCGCCGACGGTGCGATGTTCGCGATGGGTTTTCTCGACCCGCGCGACTACCCGCTCTGGAAAGAAGTGCTGCTTCGCGGCGAGGTCGATCCGCGCTTCGCCGGCGAGGTTGGCGCGTCGCTTGCAGCAATCCATTCCGCGACAGCGAAAGACGCGGGCATCGCTTCGGCCTTCGCCTCCGATCACATCTTTCAGGCGATCCGGCTCGAACCATATCTCCTGGCAACCGCGCGCCGGCACCCCGCCATCGCGCCACACTTGCACGCACTCGCCGAGCGGACCGCCGCGATGAAACGCGCGCTCGTGCACGGCGATGTCAGTCCGAAGAACATCCTGATCGGCAAATCCGGGCCGGTCTTTCTCGATGCCGAATGCGCCTGGTATGGCGATCCGGCGTTCGATGTCGCGTTTTGCCTCAATCACCTACTGCTGAAATGCGTTCCGCTGCCCGGCTCTGCCGACGCACTTCTCCGCGCGTTTGCAGAATTCAGTTCGAACTATCTCGCGCGGGTGGATTGGGAAGACGCTGACGAGATGGAAAGCCGCTGCGCCACGCTCCTGCCGGCACTCGCGCTCGCTCGCATCGACGGAAAATCGCCGGTCGAATATATCGCTGCCGAGAGCGACAAAGGTCGCGTGCGCGGTCTCGCCTGCGCGCTGATCGTTGCGCCGCGACCGCGCCTCGTTGACGTCGCGGAAGCGTGGCGCGACGGCATCGCGAGGCGTTAGCGTATGCTGTTCACCTCGCCGGTCTTCCTCTTCGGTTTTCTTCCCGTCGTTTTGCTCGGCTTCCACGTGCTGCGCCATTTCGGCCGCAATATCCTCCTCGTCTTGTGGCTGCTCGCCGCCTCGATCGTCTTTTACGCGTGGTGGAGCCCCTACTTCCTGCTCCTGCTGATCGCCTCGATGCTCGCCAATTACTATCTCGGCTACGCGATCCAGCGCACTGAAGGATCGGCGCGGAAGGTGCTTTTCATTCTCGGCATATCCGGCAATCTCGCATTGCTCGCCTATTTCAAATATGCCGACTTCTTCATCGACACCGTGAACAATGCCGCGCACGCCGACCTGCCGCTCTTGCATGTCATCCTGCCGCTCGGCATCTCGTTCTTTACCTTCCAGAAGATCGCCTATCTCGCCGACATCCACGCGCGCCACGCGCGAACGCGGCGCTTGGCCGATTTTGCGCTTTTCGTCTTCTTCTTTCCGCAGCTGATCGCCGGACCGATCGTGCATCACTCCGAGGTGATGCCGCAATTCCGGCTGCTCGGGCGCGAGGAAGCGCACGATTCTGCAAAATCGCGCGCGCTCGCATGGGAGAACAGTGCGGTCGGACTGACAATCTTCCTCATCGGCCTCGTCAAGAAAGTCGTCATTGCCGATCAGATTGCGCGCTATGTGTCACCGATCTACACCGCGGCGGCGCACGAGCCCGCAGTCGGGTTCGTGCTTGCCTGGCAGGCCGCGCTCGGCTACACGGTGCAACTCTATTTCGATTTCTCCGGCTACAGCGACATGGCGATCGGTCTTGCGCGCTTGTTCAGTATACGCCTGCCGGCGAATTTCAGCTCACCATACGCTTCGCTCTCGGTCATCGATTTCTGGCGGCGCTGGCACATGACGTTGTCGCGTTTCCTGCGCGATTACGTCTATATCCCGCTCGGCGGCAATCGGCATGGCGCAGCGCGGCGTTACGTCAATCTGATGGCGACGATGATGCTCGGCGGCTTCTGGCATGGCGCCGGCTGGACATTCCTCTTGTGGGGCACCCTGCATGGCATCTACCTCCTCATTGCGCATGCATGGGAGTCTTTTGCGCCCGTGCGTCTGCCGGCGCCGCTGGCATGGATCATGACGCTTCTGGCGGTCATCGGCGCATGGGTCATTTTCCGCGCGCCTGATTTGCGTAGTGCCGGAGTCATCCTTGCAGGACTAACCGGCGCGCAAGGCTTACATCATCCGGTGGCGAATGCCGCGGAGGCGCCCGTCGCGATCCTGATCTCTGTTGTCCTCCTGGTGGCTTGCGCGATTCTGCCCAACACGCAACAAATCATGCGTGCGCATCGCCCCGTCCTCGGGCCGGTTGCGATGCCCAAAATCTTCCTGCAATGGTCTCCGGCGTTCCGCTTCGCGGTGCTCGGCGGCGTTGCGGCGATTGCCATCATGCTTTTGTCCTGGGAGACCTCGGAATTCCTGTATTTTCAGTTCTGAGGACGTGAATGCGCTCCTACCTTGTGAAGGTTCTCGCATGCGCATTGGCGGCCATCTTTGTTGTTGCCGCTTTCGTCCTGTCGGTTGATGCATTCGCTATATTCGGCAGCCGGCTGATTCCCGCAGAACGTTTTCCGCACGATCTGCGCATGACGACGAGCGGTGACCGCGTCATCAAGGCGATCGAGATCGCGCGCATCAAAGACCCCCTCGATATCCTCTTTGCCGGATCGTCGCGCGTTGCTTTCGCCTTCGATCCGCGCTCGCCTCTGCTTGTCACGATGCACACCTATAATGCCGGGTTGAACGGCTCGCAGTCCTACGAGACCGGCAAGGTCATTCGCTATGCTATCGACCACGGCCCGCGCATTCGCCGCATCGTCTGGAATATCGATTTCGAGGAGTTCTTCCGCGCGCTGACGGTCGAAGCGGATTTCGGGCAATCGGGATTTGCCGGCGCGCCGCTCGCGCTCGGCTATGCGCGCCACCTTCTCTCCTATGAAGCGCTGCGCAAGTCGGCCGCTGCTGCCGCCGCAGCCGCGCAAGACGGCCGCTTTCTGCCATTCGTCGATGCCGACGGCTTCTACATTCACGAGCGCTCGGACGCAACCAAGGGCGCGATGGATTATCCGCTGATGCCGCGGCTGCGTCATTTCTATCCGGGCTACGTGCTCGCGGCGCGCAATCGCTACGACGAATTGCTTGACGCGCATCTCGCCGACATCGCTGCAACTCTGGCTTACGCGAGGGGTCGCGGCGTTGATGTCGATGTCGTGCTGATGCCGGTCCATGTGACGCGGCTTGAGGTCTATCGGCTCACAGGATTGCTGCCCTTGATCGAGAGCTGGAAGAAGCGGCTCGCCCAAACCCTTTCGGCTGTGGCGAAGACGAACGGAGCGGGAAACATCCGGGCCTTGGACTTCTCAATAATCACGTCGATCTCGACCGTGGATTTCCCGACGCGCTTCTTCCTGGAAACCCTGCATCCCGGTCCGATCGTCGGCGACATGATCGTTGCGCGTCTGCTCGATCGCGCGATGCCGCCCAACATGGCGGATTTCGGCATGCCGCTTGAAAAGGCGGTCACGCCGGAGCGCCTGGCGCAGGACAGGAACGAGCTACACGGGTGGGAAGAAAATTACCCCGCGCTGGTCGCCCAGATCGAAACTCTCGTCGCACAATTGAATCTTACAATGAAGTGACTACGCCCCGCCCGCTTCCGTCTGCAGCCACGCGGCGCCGCAGCCCTTGGCCAGTTCGCGCACGCGCAAAATATAGCTCTGGCGCTCGGTCACCGAGATCACGCCGCGCGCGTCGAGCAGATTGAACAGATGCGAGGCCTTGATGCACTGATCGTAGGCAGGCAGCGCCAGTTTATGATGGGGATTGTTGGCGTTCTCGCGCGGCGCGCCGGCGGCAAGCAGCGTTTTGCACTCCTCTTCCGCGTCGCGGAAATGCTGGAACAGCTTTTCGGTATTCGCGTACTCGAAATTGTAGCGCGAATATTCCTGCTCGGCCTGCAGAAAGACGTCGCCGTAGCTTGTCCGCTCGGCGCCGTCGCAGCCGTTGAAATTCAGATCGTAGACGTTCTCGACGCCTTGCACATACATGGCGAGCCGCTCGAGACCGTAGGTCAGCTCGCCTGACACCGGCGCGCATTCGAAGCCGGCGACCTGCTGAAAATAGGTGAACTGCGACACTTCCATGCCGTCGCACCAGCATTCCCAGCCGAGGCCCCAGGCGCCGAGAGTCGGGCTTTCCCAATCGTCCTCGACGAAGCGGATGTCGTGCAGATGCGCGTCGATGCCGATTGCCGCGAGCGAGGCGAGATAGAGGTCCTGCAGATCGTCGGGCGAGGGCTTCAGGATAACCTGGAACTGATAATAGTGCTGCAGCCGGTTCGGATTTTCGCCGTAGCGACCGTCCTTCGGACGGCGCGAAGGCTGCACGTAAGCCGCGCGCCAGGGGCGCGGTCCGAGCGAGCGCAAGGTCGTCGCCGGATGGAACGTGCCTGCGCCCACTTCCATGTCGTAGGGCTGGAGGATGACGCAGCCGCGGTCGGCCCAGAAACGCTGCAGCGTCAGGATGAGACCCTGGAACGAGCGCTTCGAATCGAGCGAATTTTCGGCTGCGACCGCATTCATTTGATCTTCCTTCATGAGCGCGCGGAACCTAGAAAGGCCGCCATCTTGGGTCAATGACGGTCAGCATGGGCGACGCGAACCCCAATTCCCGGCTTTATCCCGCACGGCCGCTGCTCGCCGTTTCCGTCGCCTGTTTCCGCGATGGCAAGGTGCTGCTTGCAACGCGGACGCGTCCGCCGGCGAAGGGCGCACTCACCCTGCCCGGCGGTCTCGTTGAGCCGGGCGAGCACCTGACTGAGGCGGCGCTGCGAGAATTGCGCGAGGAGGTCGGTGCCGAGGCGGAGATCGTCGGGTTCAATGGCCATGCCGAGCGAATCGAGCGCGACGGCGACGGCCGCACCAAGCACCACTACGTGATCGCCTCCTTCGTCGCACGCTGGGTCGCCGGCGAGCCGAAACCGGGCCCGGAAGCAGGCGAGATCGTCTGGGCCGACCCGAACGCACTCGACGGGCTGCCATTGACCGACGGCCTCCGGGCACTGCTTCGGCGCGGCGCCGGCATTCTGGAGAGCGCGTGATGAAGCGGCGTGTGTCTCGGCTGGGCGTGATGCGGGCCGGCGCGCTCGCGAGCGTCATCTGCGCCTTGCCGTTGCCGGTGCTGGCGCAATTCTGGGGCGGGCCGCAGCAGCAGCAGGGCGGCGGCTTTTTCGGCGGCGGCGGAGGCTGGCCCTGGGGGCAGCAGCAGTCCGCGCCGCGCTACCAGCCGCGGGACTACTATCCTCCCGTCCACCGGCGGCCAGCGGCGCGCGCGCATCCGCCATCGGTTGGCCTGCCGAAGCCGGGCGCACCAGGCGCGGTGAAGCCCGGCGAGGCGCCCGCATCGGCTTCAACCGCTCCCGAACAGTCTGCGGTCGAAGGACCGCCGCCGCCCTACGAGCCGCAATTGCTGCGGCTTTCCGAAATCCTCGGCGCGCTCTCCTATCTCCGCGACATATGTGCGGCACATGACGGCGATGCCTGGCGGACGAAAATGTCGACGCTCCTCGATGCGGAAGCAAAGAGCCAAACGCGGCGCGAGCGGCTCGCGGGCGCGTTCAACCGCGGCTTCCGCGGCTACGAGGTCATCTATCGCACGTGTACGCCAAACGCCGAGACGGTCATCTCGCGCTATCTCAACGAAGGCGGCCGTATCGCGCGCGACATCAACTATCGCTACGGCGCATCCTGAGCGATCCGAGGCGTCGTATTAACCTTTTCGCAAGAGCTTTGTCGCCGCCCCGGAGCGGGCTCGTTAATGTCTGCGGCCATGGGCCTTTCTCTTCCAGAAGCCGCACCGGATGAAAATTTCGGCAGCGAGGACCGCCAGGTTGCGCTCGCTTTCGTGACCGAAGCCTTCACGGAGGCGGTGCTTGCCGGGGTCGAAGGCGAGTGTTTTGCGCATGCGGCGATTTTCGCGGCGTTGCAGGAGCTTGTTGCGACCTATGGCGAGGAGCCGGTCGTCGCCTTCGCCGAACGATTGCCTGGGCGCCTGCGCAGCGGCGAATTCTCTGCGGCGAGCCGGCACTGAGCGTCTGGACGGCGCATATAGTTGCGTCTTGAGGCGATCGGCTTACCTCTAAGCAATGATTGATGCGTTGAGCGTTTCCGCTCCTATTCTCCTTACCGATCGCGGCGTGCTGCGCGTCGGCGGTCCGCAATGCGAGCCGTTCTTGCAGGATCTCGTCAGCAACGACGTGACGACGCTCGCGGCAAGCGAGGCACGTTATGCGGCATTGCTGACGCCGCAGGGCAAGATTCTATTCGACATGATTATTATCGCCATCGAGGAAGATGGCGCGCGTGGCTTTCTGATCGACTGTGCGCGCGACCAGGCGGCCGACCTCGCCAAGCGGCTTGGCTTCTACAAATTGCGGGCGAAAGTGATCATAGAGGATGTTTCCGACCGAATGGCGGTGCTCGCCTATCTCGATGCGGCGCCGCAAATCGATGCGATCATTGTACGCGATCCGCGCTCGGAATTGCTCGGCTACCGTGTCTATGTGGCGCGCGAGCATGCGCCCGCGACGCAGGCAAGCATCGAGACATATGAGACGCGCCGCGTCGAAGCCGGCGTGCCGCGGGGCGGCGTCGATTTCGAATATGGCGACGCGTTTCCGCACGAGGCCAATCTCGATCAGTTGAACGGGATCGACTTCAAGAAAGGCTGTTACGTCGGCCAGGAAGTGGTGTCGCGCATGCAGCATCGCGGCACCGCGCGCAAGCGCGTCGTCAAGGTCGCCTTCACCGGCGAAGCGCCTCCGCCGGGCAGCGAGATCAAAGCGGGTGACGCGCTCATCGGTACGATGGGCTCTTCAGCCGGCGGGCGCGGCCTCGCCCTGGTGCGGCTTGATCGCCTCGAAGAGGCGAAGGCCGCAGGCGTGCCGTTTGTTGCGTGTGATGCGTCAATCACGAGCGAAGGCTAACAGACCGCGCACCTCCCGGTGCGCAGTCCGATCGCATCTTGCTGCGGACTAGGAGGTCCGCGATCCATTTACACGTTGGCTTGCGTCACGAACTTCGTGTTGAGATAGGCTTCGATCGCTTCGGCGCCGCCTTCCGACCCATAGCCGGAATCCTTCACGCCGCCGAACGGCACTTCCGGCAGCGCCAGGCCGTGATGGTTGATCGAGACCATGCCGCTCTCGACCGCCGCGCCGATTGCCGCCGCCGTCTGCGTCGAGCGCGTATAGGCGTAAGCGGCGAGCCCGTATGGTAGGCGGTTTGCCTCTTCCACCACTTCGTCGAAGCTCGCGAACGGCGCGATCGGCGCCAGCGGCCCGAACGGCTCCTCGTTCATGATCTTTGCGTCCTTCGGCACGTCGGTCATGACAGTCGGCTCGAAGAAATAGCCTTCGTTGCCGATGCGCTTGCCGCCGGTGCGCAAATTGGCGCCACGCTGCACGGCATCGTTGACGAACGATTCCATCGCATCGACGCGGCGGCTATTGGCGAGCGGCCCCATACGCGACGACGCGTCAGACCCCGGTCCGACCTTGAGCTTCTTCGTCGCCGCAACGAACTTGTCGACGAATCCATCGTAGACTTTCTCGTGCACCAGGAAGCGCGTCGGCGCGACGCAGACCTGGCCTGCATTGCGGAATTTGTTGGCGGACAAAATCTTTGCCGCCGCATCGACGTCGGCGTCTTCGAAGACGATCGCCGGCGCATGGCCGCCGAGCTCCATCGTCACGCGCTTCATGTGCTGGCCCGCAAGACCGGCAAGGTGCTTGCCGACGACGGTGGAACCGGTGAACGAAATCTTGCGCACGATCGGATGCGGAATGAGATATTCCGAAATCTCACTGGGCACGCCGAAGACGAGATTGATGACGCCTTTCGGGATACCGGCATCGACATAGGCGCGCACGAGCTCCATGCAGCTGCCGGGCGTCTCCTCCGGCCCTTTGAGGATGACCGAGCAGCCCGCCGCAAGCGCGGCCGACACTTTGCGCACCGCCTGGTTGATCGGAAAATTCCACGGCGTAAACGCCGCAACGACGCCGACCGGCTCCTTGATGACAAGCTGATGCACGTTGCCGGCGCGCGCCGGGATCACGCGGCCATAGGCGCGGCGCGCCTCTTCGGCGAACCAGTCGATGATGTCGCCGGCAAGCAGCGTCTCGCCTTTGGCTTCGACCAGCGGCTTGCCCTGCTCCGCCGTCATGATCGGGGCGATCTCGTCGGCGCGCGAGCGGACAATATCGGCGGCCTTGCGCATCAGCTTGTAGCGGTCATGCGGTGAGGTCTCGCGCCAGACCTTGAAGCCGGCTTCGGCGGCGGCAAGCGCGCGGTCGAGATCGGCGCGCGAGGCATGCGGCACGTCGCCGACGCGCTGCGCGGTCGCCGGATCGAGGATGGGCTCGCTCTTGCCCTCCGACCCAGCGACCCACTCGCCATCGATGCAAAGCTTGACCTCAGGATACATGCTGTCTCTCCTCCCAGCGCTCACAGTCGCGCGGCTTGCAGCTATACAAGGTGTTTTGCGGCTTTGCGCAAGACGTCATTTACCCGGTTCGGCCAATCCGCGCCGGTTGCGCGAAACCGTTCGAGAACGTCTCGATCGATCGCTAGCGTCACTTCCTGCTTTGACGAAGCAAGCGGCCGGCCGCCTTCGTGTAGCTTGGCGCGCTCGAAGAATTCCTCGCCGAGCTCAGGAGTCTCGTCGTATTCCGCCGGAGTGATGACGTGCGCGTCAATCCTCTCCAAGTCGCTCCCTAAACTGTCTTGCGAACCGCGCTCTTTCGCGCTCATTGGCTTTCCTCATCGAAATGATGTGGCGAGTTTCGCCGCGTTGCGTCCAGACAAGGATCACAAGTCGCCCCCGAAGGTGACCGGCAGTGATCATCCTCGTCTCGGAATACTCGAATCGCGTGTCCTCAAAGTCCAAAGTCTTGCCGGCGCAGACTTCTGCGGAATCGTTGAAATCGAGTCCGCGGCCTCGCAGGGTCGCTTCACGCTTCGCCGGATCGAAGCTAATTTTCATCGGCTATATAGGCCAAAAGCGATCTCCTCGCCATACTGGCGAAAGCCGGAGGGATTCGGCCATTCTATCAGGTGTCAATGCCCGAAACGCCACCTTCTCCTCGCACGGCTCCGCTTCACGATGACGGCCGCCACCGCTGCCCCTGGGCGACGCGTGATCCGATCTATGTCGCCTATCACGACACCGAATGGGGCGTGCCCGAGCGGGATTCGCGCGCGCTTTACGAGAAGCTGATCCTTGACGGCTTCCAAGCGGGCCTCTCGTGGATCACCATCCTGCGCAAACGCGACGCCTTCCGGAAGGCGTTCGACGGTTTCGATCCGGCAAAGATCGCCCGCTACAATTCGAAAAAGATCGAGCGGTTGATGCAGGACGCGAGTATCGTCCGCAACCGCGCCAAGATCGAGGGCACAATCGCCTCGGCGCGCGCTTATCTCGAGATCGAGAAAGCGCAGGGCTTCTCGAAATATCTCTGGGATTTCACCGGCGGCAAAACGATCCGCAACAATTTCCGGCATATCGGCGAAATACCGGCGGAAACCGAGCTGTCGCGCGAGATTTCAAAAGACTTGAAAGCGCGCGGCTTCAAATTCTGCGGCCCGACGATCGTCTACGCCTTCATGCAAGCCGTCGGCATGGTCGACGATCATCTCGTCGATTGCTGGCGCCATGGCGTCGGCAAACGCACGCGCAAAACCTGAATGCCGGCCGCACGCGCGCCGCGCGCCTGGCAGCGCATGCTGTCGGGCCGCCGTCTCGACCTGCTCGACCCATCGCCGCTCGATGTCGAGATCGAGGACATCGCACACGGCCTCGCCCGCGTCGCGCGCTGGAATGGCCAGACAAGCGGCGCTCACATCTTTTCGGTCGCGCAGCATTCGCTGTTCGTGGAGGCGCTCGCCGCGCAGCTCGATGCGAAGCTGACAGCGCGGGCGCGTCTGTTCGTCCTCCTCCACGATGCGCCCGAATACGTGATCGGCGACATGATCTCGCCGTTCAAAGCCGTCATAGGAATCACCTACAAGGCTGTCGAGGAGCGTATATTTTCAGCTGTGCTGTTGCGCTTTTCGTTGGAGACCATGCAGTCGCAACCACTCACGAAGCTGACGAAGCGGGCCGACCGTGCCGCCGCCTTCTTCGAGGCGACGCGGCTTGCAGGGTTTGCTGAACCTGAGGCCGAACAATTCTTCGGCCGGCCGCGCTTCTTACCGAGGAAGATCGACGCAATGCTCGCGCCAGCACCTTCGGATGAAATCGAGCATCGTTTTCTCGATCGCTTCCGTGCTCTTACGATAGAATAGAAAGATGCCTCGTCTTCACGTCTGCTCGCTCTCGCGTGTCCCTGAGACGGTGCGCGCCACCGGCGCACGCAGCCTGGTCACGCTCATCAATGTCGATACGCTGGTGTCGCGGCCCGCGGAGATCGATCCGACACGGCATCTCTTCATCGGCATGTCGGATATCAGCGAGCCGCTCGACGGCCATATCCTGCCCGCCGAACAGCACGTGCGGCAAGTCATCGACTTCGCGAAAGTCTGGGACCGCAACGAGCCGCTTGTCATCCACTGCTATGCCGGCGTCAGCCGTTCGACGGCAGCGGCCTCCATCATCGCCTGCGCGCTCGCGCCGTCGCGACACGAGAGTGACATCGCCGACGCAATCCGCCACGCGTCGCACACCGCTACCCCGAACCGGCGGATGGTTGCCATCGCCGACGCGATGCTCGGGCGCAACGGCCGTATGGTCGCGGCAATCGAGCGCATCGGGCGTGGCTCGGATTGCTGCGAAGGCGTGCCCTTCGTGCTCGAATTGGCGTGAGGCTCGCGCTTACGCGATCGCCGCGGAATTGATGCGCTGCACCCCGGCTTTCGCCATTGCCTCCCATGCGGCGGCGAGCGAACCTTGCGTATCGATGCCGCGCGAGGCGTCTTCGATTACCGCTGCATCGAAACCGGCGCCGCGCGCATCCTGCGCCGTCCAGGCAACGCAGAAATCCGTCGCGAGCCCGGCGCAGAAGACGCGCTTGAAGCCGCGCTCCTTGAGGTAGCCTGCAAGCCCGGTCGGGCGGCGGTCGGCCTCGTTGAAGGCCGAATACGAATCGGTATCGGCGCGGTAGCCCTTGCGGATGATCAGTTCCGCCTTCGCGATGTCGAGCGCGTCCGCCAGCGCGGCGCCGCGCGAGCCCTGCACGCAATGGTCCGGCCACAGTACCTGCGTGCCATAGCGCAAAGCCGTCGTCTCGAACGGCTTCTTGCCCGAATGCGTCGAGGCAAACGAAGCGTGACGCGGCGTGTGCCAATCCTGCGTCAGGATCACATGCGCGAATTTCTGGGCGAGCGCATTGATCGGCGCAATCACCTCGTCGCCCTTCGGCACGGCAAGCGAGCCGCCGGGCAGGAAGTCGTTCTGCACGTCGACGACGATCAGGACGTCGGTTTCGCCGATCTGCATTTTGGCTTGCTCGGCGCGCGCCGCCGCGGCTGCAAATGCGCCCGAGAGCATGCCTAACGCGGCGCGGCGGGTGAAATCCAAACCTGTGTCGGTCATCGGAGCCTCCTCAAGCTTAGCTCGATGAAGTATACCGCGCCCGAGTCTGATAGGAAAATGAAGCCGGCGCTGGGTGCCGGCGCATCCAGTATCTACGCGGAGGATCGAGAGCGCTTTCTCTGACGCGCGATATCTCAGGTGTTCGGCGCGCCGGCGGCGAGCCAGACATGAATATCGTTCTTGATCTGGTCGCCGGTGACCACGGTGCCGTCAGCGAGAGTCACGGTGTAATTCGTATCCGTGATGAAAGGCCCGGCCGGCGGCATCTGCTCCTTTTCGCAGAAACCCTGCGAGTTGGTCAGAATGAGATAAAGCGGCGAGTTGTCGGCATCGATCTGCGTCTTCGCTGCATCGGTATATTTTATCGGGAATATATCTGCGCCCTGGCATTTCGGCCGGGGAATCGGCTGGCTCGTCAAGGACTGATACGAACCCCAAAAGCGTTTGTGCGGGGCTCCTGCAACATTTCCCCCTTCCTTCTCCACGATGAGATCGAGATATTCTTGAAGCCGGGCGAAACTAATGGGCGTGGGTTTGTCTGCGCTCATTGCAAATTCTCCGCAGTTTGTGAACGCCTCACCAAGTCGTCACTGCTGGCTGACCAGATCAGGAATTGACCAAAGGAAATCAGTCCGCAGCCGCCGGGCCGCGTATGCCGCGTCCCCCGTCAGATCGGGCTCCCCTCGATTAACCGGCAGAAAATTGATTTCGGGCCAGCTGGCGCGATTGTGACAGTTCATGCAATTGCTGACCACGCCGCTGCCATGTCCTCCATCGGGAAACCTTGCTTCAAGCCAGGGATTGAATGCGACATGCGGACTGTTGTCGTTGCTCTTAGGTAAATTCAGATCATAGCTCGCGCTCATGAGATAGTTGCGCCAGGGGCCGCTAACCGTTGCAAGGCGATTAGCCGCGAATGGTCCATCGTCGGGCTTATCGTGCCACCAGAATGTTGCCCACACCCAGTCGTCGATTTCTTTGGTGGTAAGATGGGTTGCAACCAACACGGCGTAGTCTCCAACCGCCAATGGGCGGCCGAAGGATTTCTGTGCGACAGAGGCCAGCACTCCATCGCTATTTATGCCATTCACGGCATTCTGATCGAGGACCATGCTGTGGAAGCGCTTTAGATCGACGATGTGCGAGGCGCGCTTGGTCTGGCCGTCGTAGACGATGTCGGCGGTCTCGCCGGCCGGCACGGTGGGACGTGTCGGATCGACACCGATATATCTTGCCCATGTGCTGATCGGATTTCCCGTAGCCTGAGCGGGATTAAGCTCGGGGTCCCAGATCGGCATTGCCGAAATCTTGTCTTTCGCAACCGGCCACCAGACTGTCTTGAGCACGACAGCGCCTGCCGGAAAACTCGGAACGGTCCTATCCCGGGGAATTTTTGCATCCGGCGCGCCGCTCCTCATCAGCGCATTCAGTGTCGCTCTCTCATAAAGCTTGTTGGTCCTGACATGATTGTAGCCGGCAAAATTGTAGAGAACGAAAGACAAGACCGCGCTTCCCGGCGCTTCCGGCGCGGCTGTGGGTCCAAATCCGGGGCCGGACGATCGGAACTGGTTGGGCAGTTGAAAACGCGGCATTGTAATCGTCGTTCGTGGCGACAAGGCGGATGCGCCGGGATCGAACGTGTCGTCTTCGGAAAACCAAGTCTCGAACCTGGCGAGCTTGCCGTCCGGAGTCGGCTGCGTCATTCCCGCAAATACGTTCCAGACATGAGTTCGCTGCGCAGGAACGTTCGCTTGCGACCGATATTGCTCGAGCACCTGCTTGTCGGCGGGAAAATCGAAGCCCGACGGAATATCGAAATAGCCGGACGGCGGCGTCGCCGCTTGCGCGCGAGCGGCCTGAGAATAAAGCAAAACTCCGAAAGCGATCGATAAACCAAGCGCCGGCCTGAAATTCATCATGGCGTGCTCCTAAAACGAATCGGTATCGATTAAAATTTGTATCGCAAAAGAATGCAGATGTAGGGAGCTAAGTACACTCGCATCAACATGTCAACGCGCGTACCGGACCGGCAAATGCGCGCCAGTGACGCGTCAGGACAATTTCGGCTGGGAAGGAGACCGCTCTACAGACGGCGCATAGCAGCGGCGATTAATTTCGAACCGCGCGGTGCAAACCGCGTCGAGCGGCGGCTCGCCGCCCGACACTTCCGTTTGCAATTAAATAAAGCTCACGCAAGCGCGTGAATTTAGACCCAGCGCCGCTGCATTTCCGCGTCGTCGGGAACTTGCCCGTTCGGCGTCATGTGGTCGATCGCGCCCGGCAATTCGTTCGACAATTCCGACAGCAATTGATTGCGCGGCATCTGGAACTGGCGCGACAGCTGATCGATCGTATCGGAGCCGAGCGCCTGGTCGAGCTGATCGGGCGCGATCGGCTGATTTTGTCCGTTGCCGACCCAGGAATTCACCTGGTTGCCTAAGCCGTTCTGGCGGAACTGATCGACGAGGCTGCCAAGCGCGCCGGCGCCGCCTAGACCGGCAAGCAGCCCACCGAGTCCGCCGGCGCCGAGGCCTCCCAAGAATCCGCCGCCACCCGCCCCGCCTGCGCCGCCCGACGGATCAGGACCGGGACCTGACGGCATCTGTCCGCTCGGCTGCGTGCTGCGATTGCGATAATCGTGATAGGCTTTCGCCGCGAGCGCCAGCAACAAGGCTTTCATCATCGGCGACATGCCGGAGCCAATAGGCTGATTTGGCGCGCGATTGGCGCCGCCGAGTACGTTTCCCAAAACGCTGTCGAGAATACCCATGGCGTGCTCCTCCCTAGGGACGCTTTTGCCAAGCATCACAAGTCAATCGGGAGGTGCTGTTTGGGTTCCCGCGTGCATTTACGGAATTGAGGCTTGTATAGTTCAACATCATCGCGAGAAGCGTCATGCGAAGTCGGCCATAGCCGATTGTTTCGCTCCGCTCGCAATGACGCATTCTATGTGCGGCGCGATTAATGCGCGAGCGCCTTCAGTCCGGAAATGCCGTCGCTCACGAGCTTGTCGCCGACGTCGCCCTTGGCTTCATCGCGAAGCACGACCGTCGCCGCACGCACGGCCGCGTCCGCCGCAGCGGCGCGCACATCGGCCGTCGCCTGCTGTTCGGCCATCACGATCTTCTGCTCGGCCTGCTGCTTGCGGCGCTCGACGAACTCCGCCATCCGCTGATGCGCTTCCTTGGCGATGAGCTCGGCCTCGGCGCGCGCCTGAGCAACGATGGTTTCGGCCTCGGCCTCAGCCGCGACTTTCTTCTGCTCGAACGATTGCAGGAGCGCTGCCGCTTCCGCGCGCAGACGCGCGGCTTCGTCGAGCTCCGTCTTGATCGTCGCGGCGCGCGCGTCGAGCATCTCGTTGATCTTGTTGTGGAGGCCGAAATAGATCACGGCCCCGACAAACAAGAGAAACGCAAGCGCGACGAAAAGTTCGGCGTCCCAACTCACGAGCGGCCCCCGCCTTCGCTTTGCGCGCGCGCGATCGCATTCACGTCGGCAGGACGGCCGGTCAGATGCTGCACGATTGCCGCTGCTGCGTCGCGGGCGATCGTGCCGACATTGCTCATCGCCTTCTCTTTTGTGTCTTTGATCTGCGCCTCCGCGGCGGCGAGCCGCTGATTGAGATCGGCTTCGAGCTCATGGCGCTTGCTCGCCGTCTCCGCGGCGAGCTTTGCATGCATGTCCTGCGCAACGCTTTGGGCGCGCGCCTTCGCGTCGGCGAGCGTCTTTTCATAAGCGGCGCCGGCGGCGTCCGCCTGCGCCTGCAGCTTTTGCGCCTGGTCGAGCTCATTCGCGATCGTGTCGCTGCGCTTCTTCTTGATCTCGCCGACGCGCGGCAGCGCGATGCGCGACATCAGAACGTAGAGAATCGCGAACGCGACCACGAACCAGAAGATCTGCGAGGGGTAATGCTGCGCATCGAAGGGCGGGAACGCTTCGTGCCCGCCTTCGTGATGAACTTCGCTCGTTGTTTCCGTCGCCATTGCTCAAATCCCGGCGCTCGCGGGGCCGCCAAGACCCCGCCGCGCAAGATGAGATTGACCCTGCATCAGACCGCGAAGAGCAGCAGGAACGAGATGAGCAGGGCGAAAATGCCGAGCGCTTCCGTCACCGCGAAGCCGAAGATCAGGCGGCCGAACTGGCCTTCGACGGCCGACGGATTGCGCAAGGCGCCGTTCAAGAAGTGGCCGAACAGCGTGCCGACGCCGACCGCGGCGGCGCCCGTACCGATGGCGGCGAGACCGGCGCCAATATATTTAGCAGCTACAGGATCCATTCTACTTTCCTTCGTTGAAGACGCTTGCGTGAGCTTGCGTTGGTGCTGAAGAGGTTGAGATTTGTTCGAGCGCTAATGGCCGGGATGCAGAGCATCGTTGAGATACATGCAGGTGAGCATCGCGAAGACGTAAGCCTGCAGGAACGCAACGAGCAGTTCGAGCGCCAGCATTGCCAATGTCATGACGAATGGCAGCGGCGCGATCGCCGCCCAGAAGCCGCCGCCGAGCAGAAGCAGCACGAAGGCGCCGAAAACCTGCAGCGTGATGTGGCCGGCGAGCATGTTGGCAAAGAGACGGACGGAATGGCTGACCGGCCGCGAGAAGAATGAGATGATCTCGATCGCGACGACCAGCGGCAAAATGTAGATCGGCACGCCCGGCGGCACGAACAGCTTGAAGAAGTGCACGCCGTTCTTGGCGATCCCGAAGATGATGACGAGGAAGAACACCGTCAGCGACATGATGACGGTGATGATGATCTGCGCCGTCACCGAGAACGTGTAGGGCACGAGGCTGATCACGTTGGCGAACAGGATGAACATGAACAGGCAGAAGACGAACGGGAAGAACCGCATGCCCTCTTTACCGGTTGTCGATTGCAGCATGTCGGCGACGAAGTCGTGCGCCATCTCGGCCATGCCCTGCAGCCGCCCCGGCACGAGCGCGCGCTGACGCGAGCCCACGATCATGACGAAAGAGATCAGCGCGACCGAGAGCAGCATATAGAAAGAGGCATTGGTGAAGGAGAAATCCCTGCCGAACACGTGGATCGGCACCCAGCGCGACAATTCAAACTGCTCGATCGGATTGATCGCGGTGCCGCTGGCCACGTTTTCTCGTCTCCTTCTTCTGCGCCTCCTGCAGAAGCGCGCGCCTTGATGACCAAGTTGGGCGCGAAAATCAACCTTGGCGCGGCGGCCCGCTCAACGGCATCGACGTTGAGCGGATGATGTTCCAGAAACCGCCCGCCGTCCCCAAAAGCCCGAACAGGATCAAGAGGAACGGCTTCGTGCCGAGCCACTTGTCGAGGAGGTAACCGATCCCGCCGCCGACAATGATGCCGGCGACAAGCTCGCTCACCACGCGAAAGCCGAGGCTCATCGCCTTCTGCCAGCCGCGCGCCGAGCCCTCCGTTTCCGTCGGTACGTGCTCGCCTGCCGCTGGCTTCCCCCGCTGCGCCTCGATCCGAGCCGACAGCGCATCCATCCGCGCCCTGAGATCGCGGTCGCCCACGTCGCCGCCGTCGTTATTCGCCACGCGCGTCTCCTGTCAAGCTTACGCCGCGACCAGAACCTGCCGCCCGATGACGCGGCCCTGGCGGAGATCGTCCAGAGCCGCGTTCGCCTCTTCGAGCGGCCGCGTCGTCGTCGGCACCTGCGGAATGCGTCCCGCGCGCGCGATCTCCAAAAGCTCGCGCAACTCCTGCAGCGACCCGACATAAGAGCCCTGCAGCTTCAACGCCTTCTGCGGCAACAACGGCGTCGAGATGGTGATCTCGCCACCGATCAGGCCGACGACGACGACATGACCGCCCTTGATCGTCGAATCGATGCCGAGCTGCACCGTCGAGGTCGCGCCGACATAGTCGATCGCGCCGTAGACCCCGAACCCGTCGCGCGACAGCGCGCGGATCTGCTTCACCGCGTCGGGCGCGCGCGGATCGACCACCGCCAGCGCCCCCGCTTTCATTGCAGCGTCGCGCTTGCCGGCATCGATGTCGGCAACGATGGCGCCATGCGCACCGAGCGCCTTCATGATGCCGAGGCACATCAAGCCCAAGCCGCCGGCGCCGATGATCAGGATCGGCTCCTCTTTGAGCACGCGCGGATCGATTTTCTTCAGCGCGCTGTAGGTGGTGAGGCCGGAGCAGGCATAGGGCGCGGCGACTTCGGGCTTCAGGTCGCCCATGTCGAGCAGGTAGCGCGCATGCGGCACGAGCACGTGCGTCGCATAACCGCCGCCGCGATAGATGCCGAGCGAGCGCGGCCGCGAACAATTCTGCTCGTCGCCGCGCTGGCAGATCGGGCATTTGCCGCAGCCGATCCAGGGGAAGACGACGACCTTCTGCCCCGCATTCACCGGCGCGCTGTCCGGGCCGGCAGAGACGATCTCGCCGGCGATCTCGTGGCCCATCGTAAGCGGCAGGTTGACGCCGCGCGCGCCCATTTCGAGTTTTTTGCCGCCGCCGAGATCGAAGAAGCCTTCGCAGATATGCAGGTCGCTATGGCAGACGCCGGCGGCCGTCACCTTGACGAGCACTTCCTCGCCGCTCGGCTGTGGCGTCGGCTGCTCGCGCATCTGCAAAGGCGTGTCGAAGACGGTGACGTCGTATGAGCGCATGGGGTTTCCTTGGGGTGTTGAGGTGCGTTGTAGCGGACGGGGGTGGTGGGGGTAAATGAACATACAATCCTTTTCGCAAAGGATGCGACCACAACCCCTAGTACGACATGCCTTCTCACGCTATCCAACTCGGGGGCGTGCAGAACGTGTGTAGTCTGAGGTAGCGATGAATGCGTTTTTCGTAGAGCTTCTCAAACCCCAGCCGCTTCTTGCAATCATCGCAGGCATGATCGCGTTTCTCGCCTATCGGCGGACGCGTGCCGAGAACCGGCGATGGAAGACGTTAGAAATTTGCAGTCAATTCGAGTTGAATGCCCAAGTAGCCAAGGCAAATAGCGCGATTTATCAAGGTTTTCGTAATGGCACTCCGGGGAGACCAGAATGTGAGGCATTGGCGTCTGACGCGATCCTTTTGCTGAATTATCTGGATGGCATTGCAATCGGTGTCGTGCAGGGTCTTTACATTGAGCAGCTCGCGAAAGACCACCTCTGCGCGATCGTGCATAACCGAGTGCAGAATCTTCTAGAATCCACATTTCGACAGGACGCTCGATTAGATGCGCAAACCTGGTGCTTTCTCGTTACGATGACGGATCGCTGGCGAAGAAATCAACCGTATTTCACCTCCCCTTGGCGGCGGCTTTTGAGGTTTGTCTCTGGTTAGAAAATCGCTTCAGCGCAAATTGGCGTTCGCTGAAGAATGACAACACTTCAGGAGAAATAAATGGCGCAATTAGCACAGGCGTACGTGCATTTGCGGCGCTACGAAGCCGACCCACAGACATTGTGGAGATTTGGGGAAGGCACAAAAGCAGCTGCAATTGAAGCGGTGCGGGAAATTTATCGTGGAAATGTGTGGGTAGATATAAGGATCGACGAAGGTTCGGTCTTTTTGCGGGCTGGCGTCCTCGGAACTATTGCATGGCTCAGTTTCATTGGTGGATATAAAGGATTCAAAGATACCGCGATCGAAGCCGTACACGACGCAAAAGTCTTTTCTGAATGGATATCGAAGACTTTTATTGAAGAGGCTAAACCTAGAGAGAGTCAGATATTTCGGGTGGAGCGACGCACAAAAACACCGGGGAAAATCTTGCGGTTATCCAAACGGCTGGAGGAACTCAATGAGGTTTTGCCACGTCTTAGCAAAAGCGTGCGAGAGCAGCAGTTAGAAGTTGTCCAAAGGCAGTTTGACGAGATCAAGAAAGATTTGACCGAGGACGAAGCGACGAAGCTGGGTAAGGCGCTCCGGTTCGAGAACATTCCACCGCTCCAGGAACAGTTGCCGAGCGACGAAATGCCAGATGAGCCGCGGGTAGCGATCCGACATCCTTCCCAAGTTGATTTGTTTGAGGATACGGAAGCAGCTGCCCGCCAACATCTTATTTATCACGATCGCGTTTTTGTGCCCCCCAAAGGGTTTGACGAAACTGGAACGAGGGCGCGTGTGCCAATTCCGGTATCCGGACGCTAGGGTGCAATTAAGCGTTTCGTAGAACCGCGAGTTCCTGTAACAAGTCTGTCGCTACTTCAAAAACCGCTCGGCGTACTAAAGGTCGAACGAAACAGCTCGCTCGTCACACGAATGTTAGGCGGCAGGGTCGCGATTTGAGTGGCCCACTTATCCAATCACGAGCGGTCCCGAGGCATTCGGCCCGCGCGAATGGAGCCATCATGACCGCAAGCGATCGGCCGATCGTCACGCGCGGCGGTGAGGAGGGAACGGGCACCAATCAATCGGGCGGCCTCGCCTTCGTCACCGGCGTCGGGCCGCAGCACACGTCGGCAACAAAGCTCTGGTTCGGCAAGGCCGGCAACAAACCGGGTTTTCGCTCGCTGCCGCATCATCACGGCGAGGCGGAAACGGGCGCCTATCTCATGTCAGGTCGCGCGCGCATCTATTTCGGCGAGAACTACAAGGAGTTCGTCGATCTCGCGGCCGGCGACTTCATGTTCGTGCCGCCGTTCCTGCCGCATCTCGAAGCCAATATGAGCACGAGCGAAGACGCGTGGTGGATCGCCTGCCGCTCGCCGGAGAACATCATCGTCAACCTGCCGGACGTGCCGGACTCGAGTCTCGCGGGATACCGGCGGGCGTGATCGCGCGCTTGTGACGCGCGCTACCCCGCCTCCAGAAACCGCTCGGCCTGCTGCAGATCGACCGACACGAGCGTGCTGACGCCGCGCTCGGCCATCGTCACGCCGAACAGCCGGTCCATGCGCGCCATCGTGATCGGGTTGTGCGTGATCGTGACGAAGCGCGTCTCGGTCTTCTTGCGCATCTCGTCCAAGAGATCGCAGAAGCGCTCGACGTTTGAATCGTCGAGCGGCGCGTCGACTTCGTCGAGCACGCAGATCGGCGACGGGTTGGTCAGGAACACCGCGAAGATCAGCGACAACGCGGTCAGCGCCTGCTCGCCGCCGGAAAGCAGCGTCATCGTCTGCGGCTTCTTGCCGGGCGGGCGCGCCAAAATGTCGAGGCCGGCCTCCAGCGGGTCCTCGGATTCGATGAGCTGCAATTCCGCCGTGCCGCCGCCGAATAACAGCGTGAACAGTTCCGTGAAATGCGCATTCACCTGCTCGAACGCTGCAAGCAGGCGCTCGCGGCCCTCTTTGTTGAGATTGCCGATCGCGGTGCGTAGTTTCTTGATCGCTTCGTTCAAATCGTCGCGCTCGGCGATCATGCGCTCGCGCGAGGCTTCGATCTCCTGCAGCTCCTCGTCGGCGCGCAAGTTGACGGCGCCGAGGCGCTCGCGTTCGCTCTTCTGCGAGTCGAGCTTTTGCTCGACGCTCGCGGCGTCCGGCAAATCGGCGCCGGGCTTCACGCCCGCGAGCGCGACAAGATCCTCCGGCGTGCAATCGAGTTCGAGCGTGATCGCGTGCAGCGTTTGCGCCAGCCGCTCGCGCGCGGCGTCGAGCCGCGCTTCGCTGCGCGCCTGCGCTTCGCGCGCGCCGCTCATCGCCTCAAGCGCGGCGCGCGCCTGACGGTCGGCGTCGGCGAGCGCGCTCTCGCCGGCTGCAAGCGCGTCCGCGGCGGCCTGGCGCGCCGCTTCCGCCGCTTGCGTTTGCGACATCAGCGCGCGGCGCTGCTGCAGGAAATTGTCCGGCGCTTCCGCGAGATTGCGCTGCTCGGTCTCCGCTTCACTGCGTCGTGCTTCCAACTCGCCAATCTGCGTGAGCGCACGTTCGCGCCGTGCATTCCAAGTCGCGGCGTCGCGCGCGATCGCCTCGCGCCGCGCCTCGCGCGCTTGCGCCTCACGCCGCAGCGCGTCGAGTGCGGCGCGCGCTTCGCTTGCTTCGGCGCGCGCCTCTGCCGCCGTCCCGCGCGCGCGATCGAGATCGGCGGCGAGTGCTTGCGAAATGTCGGTGCCGGACAGCGCCGCTTCCGCCTCGTCGCGGCGGCGGCGGAACTCGTCGCGATCGACGGCGAGACGGCTCTTCGCCTCTTCGAGCGCGGCAAGGCGCGCAACGACTTGCGCGCGGCGGCGCTCGGCGGCGGCGTGACGCTCGCGCGTCTCATCGAGTGTCGCGCGCGCAGCGCGGTGGGATTGGCGTGCGCTCGCCTCTTCGGAGGCGAGGCGCTCGACGTCGGCGCGCGCGGCCTGCGCGGCGGCGGCGGCTTCGTCGGCTTCGGCGCGCGCCTCTTCGCCCTCGCGCAGCAAATCCTGCAGGCGGTTGCGTTCGGCGAGACGGCGCACGGCCGGCGTCGGCGCTTCCGCAGCATGGGTGAGCCCGTCCCAGCGCCAGAGATCGCCCTCGCGCGAGACAAGGCATTGTCCGGGTTTCAGCAAAGTATGCAGCTGCTGGCCTTCGCCGCGCAGCACGATGCCAATCTGCGCCAGGCGCCGCGCCAGAGCCGGCGGCGCCTGCACATGCTCGGCGAGCGAGGCGACGCCGGGCGGCAGCGGCGGATCGCCCGCAGCTTCGATCAGCGCCCAATGCGCCGGAGCGGACGCGTCGGTCGAGGCTTCGAGATCGTCGCCAAGCACGGCGCCGACCGCGGCCTCATAGCCCTTATCGACGCTCATCTGCTCGATCACCGTCGGCCACAGTCCGCCGGTACCACTTTCGAGCAATTTCGACAGCGTGCGCGCTTCGGTTTCGAGGCGCTGGGCGCGCTGCTCGGCTTGCGCCAGCGGCCCGCGCATGCCGGTCTCCGCGTCACGCGCCGCGCCGTGCGCCGACTCGGCCGCAGATGCGCGTTCCTCGGCGGCGCGCGCGTCATCCGTATGCGCCGCGAGCGCATCCGAGAGCGCCGACATGTCGGCCGCCTCGCGCTCGCCCGAGATCAGCGCAAATTCGGTGTCGACGCGGGTGAGCTCCGCCTCGCCGCGGGCGAGCCGCTCGCGCGCCTCGCCGAGCGCCGCCTCCAGAGCGGCGCGCTTGGCCTTGGCGTCGGCGAGCGCCGTTTGCGCCTCGGTCAGTGCGGCTTCGGCCGTCGCCAGCGCCTCGCTCGAAGCGGCAACGCGCGCCCGCGCGGTCTCTTCCTGCGCGCCGGCCACCTCGCCGGCAGAGACGAGCTCGGCATCTTCGGCTTCGAGGCGAGATGTCACTCCGGCTGCGTCCTCGACCAGCGCGCGCTCGCGCTCCAAGTCGCGCCCGAGCTGTTCGATGCGACGCTCCAGCTCCGCCATGCGCTCGCGGACGCGCTGCTCCTCGGCCTCGAGCTGCTCGCGCGCCGTGTTCAGCCGCTGCAAGGCGGCGCCGGCCTTCGCCTCGGCATCGCGCAAGCCCGGCAGGTCGGCCGCGGCCAGCGCCTGCAGCCGCGCCGCCTCCGCCTGTGCGGTCGTGCGCTCGGCCACTTCGCGCACATCGGCTTCGAGCCGCCGCTCGGCTTCGCCGAGCCCGACGGCCGCCTCGCGATGGCGGATGAGCGCGAGCAGCGCCTCGTTCTTGCGGATCTCGCCGGCGAGGTTGCGGTAGCGCGTTGCCTGCCGCGCCTGCTTCTTCAGGCTCTCGATCTGCGCCTCGACCTGTTTCAACACGTCTTCGAGACGGTTCAGGTTGTCCTGCGCCGCTTTGAGGCGCAGCTCCGCCTCATGGCGGCGCGAATGCAGGCCCGCGACACCGGCAGCCTCTTCGAGGATGCGCCGGCGCTGCTGCGGCTTCGCCGAAATGATCTCGCCGATCCGGCCCTGCCCGACGAAGGCCGGCGAACGCGCGCCGGTGGAGGCGTCGGCAAAGAGCAGCTGCACGTCGCGGGCGCGCACCTCGCGGCCGTTGATGCGATAGGTCGATCCCTCGTCGCGCTCGATGCGGCGGGAGATTTCCAGCGCATCGGTATCGTTGAAGGCGGCCGGCGCTTGGCGCTCGGCATTGTCGATGAAGACATGGACCTCGGCCGTGTTGCGCGAAGGCCGGTTGCCGGAGCCGGAGAAGATCACGTCGTCCATCGCCGAGCCGCGCATGGACTTGAAAGAATTCTCGCCCATGACCCAGCGCAGGGCGTCT
>JAFAVH010000411.1 GCA_019242655.1 Methylobacteriaceae bacterium | reverse complement strand
GAGAGGACACGGGCGCCGGGCGGCCGATCCTAATTTTTGTGCCGGTCGCCCGGCGCCACGTGTACGGCGATTTCTGACTCTCGCTTCCCGCATCTTCGCGGACTTCGGTGCTGCCACCTCAAGCCCACTTAAGCGATCTGAGCCGCGGACCGGTCGTATTGCCGGACGGGCGGGTTACTCCGCGTCCGCACGTCTTTCGACGCGCGTCACCGGTTTGCAAGAGCCTCCCGAGACGCGGGATCAGGTTCACCCCGCGCCGCAGGCGCCGCTCCCCGCCCGCACTTCGGAACCACTTCCGGAAGCGCCCTCGTGTGGGCGGGGATGCAGGCAATCTAGGAAAATATTCAGAAACGGCAAGAGCGCGGAACATTAATTTTTGGGGCAGGAATGCTGATCGTCAGCGTCCCTTCTCCCCTTGCGGGAGAAGGGAGGTCTGCATCAGCATTCGACTCCGCGTCCACATAGAGCCGCCCGCCCCTCATCGCTCATTGAATTTACCTCTCCCGCAATAGCCGCATTCCGGGAGCGGCAGAAGAGGTGTATTTGCCTGCTCGTCTTCGTTCCAGCCTCCATAAAGGCCGAACAAGCCGATTGTCTCGCTTGAGACCGCTGGCAGAGGCATATGGTCCGCGCTCGCAGCTAACGTGCTCGCGAGTCCGAGCGCGAGCGCGATCAACAAAAGCACTTTGAGAACCTTCCGCATTGTGACGCTCATTGGCGTGCGGGAGCATTCAAGCCCCCGCACGGATTTTTCGATTGCAGCAATGTTAGTTCAGCGCGATCTGCGCCTGCGTATGACCTTCCGGCTCAGGATAGGCTGCGATCTGCGGCTGTGTATGGCCTTCCGGCTCGGGATAGGCCGCGATCTGTGCGGGCGCGCCGCCATCCGGCATCGCGTGGATTGCGAGCGCCGCGGATGCGCCTACTTCGGGTGCAACGCACGCCATTGCGGCGGAACTCACCGCCAAAGTCGTGCCGAGGAGAAGTGTGCTCAGGAGTTTCATGTTCGTCCCTTTCGTTTCAGCCGCCTTTCGGCTGATGAAGGGGAGACTCGGATGATGGAGTTGCTTATTCCGCGAGAGATGTCGCTGCGTGTGTAATCACACGTGCCGCTATGCACCGATGACGCGACTGACGACCGGCCAATAGAGGTCGCCGAAACCGGCTCGCGACGCTTCCTGCAATAATGCATTTGCAAGTTCTGCTCCGTTGAGCTTCACGCCGACGTCGCCGGCAAGCTCGAGCGCATAGCCGATGTCCTTGCGCATGTAGTCGGTCGAGAAAGCCCGCTCGGGAAAGATGTTCGGCAGCACCGCCTTCATGCCGTGATTGCACAGCGCGAAACTGTCAGCCGATCCTTTCATCAAGGTCTCGAACAGGACCTTGCCATCGAGACCGGCGCGGCGCGCCACGATCAGCGCCTCGGACAATGCGACGACGGTTTCCGTCAGAACCATATTGTTCAGAATCTTGACGATTTGTCCCGAACCGACCGGCCCGCAATGGGCGATGTCGGTCGCGCAACAGGCGAGCAGCGGCTGGATTTGTGTAAACGTCTCCGCATCGGCCCCGACCATGATACTGAGCGTGCCCTCCTCCGCAGCTTGCCGCGTGCGTGCAATCGGCGCGTCGGCATAGCCCGCGCCTTTCGCCGCGAATTTCGCTGCGAGAGACCGCGTGAGTTCGACGGGCGACGTGCCAAGATCGACGATGATCCGATCTCTGCCAGCATGCGCGAGCAATCCGTCCCCGCCCATGCACATATCCTCGACATGCCGGCCGCTCGGCAGCGCCAGGAAGATGATACCGCATGCGCGCGCGAGCGCCGCGATGCTCGCCGCCTGTTCGACTCCCACGCCCTTCAACCGCTCAAGCGGCGCGGCATCGCGATCGAACGCGATGACAGCGCGTCCACTCTTCAGAGCGAGATTGCGGCACATCGGCTCGCCCATGACACCGACGCCGATGAAGCCAATCCTGTCTTCTTTCATGCACTTCCCTCATTGCCGCAAATGAATGTGCCGTACCGGGAATAAATCCGCGCGCAGCCTGGTCTCCATCCATACGCGACCACGCATTTTGGAGGAGAACCACATGGCTGACCAGGAAGAGGGCATCAACAGGCGCCATGCGCTTGAATGCATGATTTGGGCGGGCACCGGCGTGCTCTGGACCGTCGCAGGCGGCGTACCGAAGTCGTTGAGCCTGCTTGGCGACGCGCAGGCTGCTGAGAAAAGCGCCTCGGCGCTCACCATCCTGCAGATCAGCGACAGCCATGTCGGCTTCGATAAGCCCGCCAATCCCAATGCGCTCGGCACGCTGCAGGAAGCGATCGACAAGGTTAGTGCATTGCCGACACGTCCGAGCTTCATGATCCACACGGGCGATATCTCGCATCTCTCGCGCGCCACCGAGTTCGACAATGCCGATCAGGTGATCGGCAAGGCGAAACTCGACGTGCACTATGTGCCCGGCGAGCACGACGTCATCGACGAGGATCGCGGCAAAGCGTATCTCGACCGCTACGGCAAGAATGCCAAAGGCGCGGGCTGGTACTCATTCGATCAAGCCGGCGTGCATTTCATCGGCCTCGTCAACGTGCTCGACCTGAAAGCCGGCGGTCTCGGCAATCTCGGCGACGAGCAGCTCGCGTGGCTGGAAGACGATGTGCGCGGCAAGTCATCGTCGACACCGATCGTCGTCTTCGCGCATGTGCCGCTCTGGCTTGTCTACGACAAGTGGGGCTGGGGCACCGATGACGGGGCGCGCGCTCTCGCGCTTCTCAAGCGCTTCGGTTCGGTCACCGTGCTCAACGGCCATATCCACCAGATCGTGCAGAAGGTCGAGGGCAACATGACCTTCCACACGGCGCGCTCCACCGCCTTTCCGCAGCCGGAGCCCGGCACCGCGCCCTCGCCCGGGCCGATGCTCGTGCCGGCGGAGAAACTGCGCACGATGCTCGGTTTGAGCAATGTCACGATTGCCTCCGGCCAGCGGCCCCTGGCGATCGTCGATACGACGCTCGCGTGAGATGTGAGGCAATCACATGGATACGATACTCTCACGCCGCGGAGTCTGCGGCTTGCTCCTGATCCTTCCTATGCTCGCGCCAGCGCGCGCAGAGGAGGAAGCGGCGCACATCATGATCGACAATTTCGTTTTCAGTCCGGCCGAACTCAAGGTGAAGACGGGCACGAAAGTCACATGGAAGAACGAGGACGATATTCCACACACGGTGATGGCGAAAGGCGGCGTCTTCCGCTCGAAGCCGCTCGATACCGGAGACGAGTTCTCCTACGTCTTCGCCAAAGCCGGGAAGGTGGATTATTTCTGCACGTTGCATCCGCATATGGTAGGAAGCATCATCGTTGCAGATTGATGTTACCGCGGATCGAGGCGTTCGCTTGGAGAGCGACCGGGCGCTGTTTACGAGGGTGTTTCTGCCACATCTGCAGCAGGCCTATAGGCTTGCGCGCTGGATGACGGGGAGTGCCGTCGATGCGGAGGATGTCGTGCAGGAGGCCTCGCTACGGGCATTTCGCTCGATCCGCGATTGCAACGGCGCCAATCCCCGCGGCTGGACGCTGGCGATCGTGCGCAACACGGCGAATACGTGGCTGACGCGCAATCGCCGCGAGCGCGTACCGCTCGAGCGAGGCAGCGCCAACGACAATGCTGACGATGCGAATGAAGATGCCGATTTCGAGACGCCCGAGACGGCGCTTTTGCGCAAAGCCACTGTCGAAGAAGTGCGCAGCGCGGTCGACGCATTGCCCGTGCCGTTTCGCGAGGTGATCGTGTTGCGTGAGATCGAAGAGCTCGATTATCGCCAAATTGCCGAACTCGCGGGCATTCCGCTCGGCACGGTCATGTCGCGGCTTTCGCGCGCGCGCTCGATGCTGTTCAAAGCGCTCGGAGAGCAACAATGAAGCCCGAGCAAATCTACGAGATCGACGCTTATGCCGATGGCGAGCTCGACCCAATGCGCGCGCTCGCAGTCGAAAAGTTGATGGCGGAAAAGCCCGAACTTCGTCAGCGCTACGAGTCCATCGTCAATCTGCGCACGTCTCTGCGCGCGGCGGCGGCACAGGATCGCGCCTCCGACCTATTGCGACCGCGCGTCGAGCGTTCCGTCGGGCGGGCCACGCCGCTCGTGACGCGGTGGGCCGGGCTTGCCGCATCGTTTCTTTTCGGACTGATCGTGTCCGGCGCACTCACGTGGGGGCTTTTCGTGCCGCGAAGCCCGGCATTTGCCGATATGATCGTCTCGGCACATATGCGCAGCCTGCTCGCGGAGCAGCCTTTCGACATCGCCTCGTCCGACCGGCACACGGTCAAACCCTGGCTTGCCCGCAAAGTCCCGCAATCGCCCGATGTCATCGATCTCACGCAGAACGGTTTTCCGCTGATCGGCGGACGCGTCGATGTGATCGACGGAGAGCCTGTGGCGACCGTTGTCTATGGCCGCGCCAAGCATCTCGTCAGCCTGATGACGTTTGCAAAGCCGATCCGGCTGCCGGCCGATAGCACGATTGCGGGTTTTCACATCCACACCTGGCCGCAAGGCAGCCTGACCTATGTCGCGGTCTCCGACATACCGGAAAGCGAGCTCGCGGCATTCGAGAACGATGTGCGGCACGCGAACCCGTAAGCCGCTGCGCGTCTGCGTGCGTGTGCGCCAATTTTCCAGAATTTTGTCGGTGGCGACCGTCTCGCGGGCGGCCAACAACATGTCAGGGGCTGGCGCTCGCCGGAATTGGCTCGCCGAGCGCCACGGCCGCCATGTGCTCGCTGCGTTCAGCCTCGTTCGTGACAATCTGCGGGCAGCGATAGCAAGCCGCCGCGCCTTCCTGCATGTGCCAGCGGCAAGTCGGCCGGATGGCGCAGGGCGGCAGTTTTTCGGCGACCGGCGCGAGCGAGGCGACGATGCGCGAAGCGAGCCGGCAGTCGACGCCGTCAAAATGCGTACAGCGCTTCTCCTCGCACTTCGCCGCGAGGCGAAGCACTTGCGCCGGCGGCAACGGCGCCGTCGACGCAAGCAACTCGTCTGTCGCCGGAACATGCGCGTTGACATAAGCCACGCGCGCGTCGCCTCCGGAACCGGAGACGACGCCGAGCACCTGCAATTCCGGCATGCCGGGCTGTGCGCTTGGACAGCGCACAGCCGCATCGGTCTGCGACACGGTGATTAGCTGAGCGCGATCGGCAGCGGACCGGGCAAGAACCCGCAGATGATGCGCTTGTTTCCGAGGAAAGCGGCGAAACCAGGAGTCGGCGGACGGTTTGCTGTCAGAGCCGCAAATTCCTGCACGCCCGCCGTGGCCTTCGCGACCTGATTTGCAATCGCTTCGAGTTGAGCAACCTTTTCAAGTTCTTCTTCGCGCAAGATGAACCCGATGATTTGCCAGTTGACGATGATAGGTCGCGGCTTGTCGGGATCCTTGATTTTCGCCGATTTCAACGCTTCTTGCACCGACTTGTTGATTTTTCCTGCTAAGTCCTTGGCGGAAATAGATTCGGGTGTGGCCATGATCGTGCCTCCCTATGCAACTTTAACACGCTAGCATCTTTCACAAGCCCGTCGAGCCGAATCTGCGGCCCCGCTTTTGGAAATTGCTTTTCTCTTCACGATCCGGAAAACACTGCGCGCGATATTTAGCTTGA
>JAFAVH010000405.1 GCA_019242655.1 Methylobacteriaceae bacterium | reverse complement strand
CCGGAAATGCTGCCCGTTATCGTTCTGCCGATTGTGCTTGGCTTTATCGCCGCGCTCTACGCGGCGTGGCGGGAGCGAGCGATGCAGCGAACGCGCTGGATTTGCGTGACAGCTTTGATCGGCGCCGGCCTCCTCACCGCGTTCTGGCAGATTCGCGTTTTTTCTTCCGCCGCACCGCTGGCGGCTCTCGGCGCTGCCTATGTAGTTATGGCTCTTGCCGATCGACTCGGCGGCTCGGCAGGGCCGCGCGCGTTGGCCATCGCGCTTCTATGCCTGCCGTTTTCCTCAATGGCGTATGCGATCGCAATTCCTGCGAACGAAGCAGCGGCAAATGACGGAACACTTGCTTGCCTCACGCCGCAATCGCTGGCGCCGCTTGCCACACTTCCACCCGGACTTGTGCTCGCGCCGATCGATTCCGGCTCGCATCTTCTCTCCGATACACCCCACAGCGTCATTGCCGCTCCCTATCATCGAAATAGCGCGGGCAATCGCCGGGCGCTCGAGATTCTTCTTGCGCCGCCGGAGGCAGCCGAACAGCGCATGCGCGCGAGCGGCGCAAATTATGTGATGCTGTGTCCGAGCATGAATGCCGTTCAGGAGCTCAGAGCGCGCGCGCCGCACGGGCTCGCCGCCATGCTCGCCGATGGCGCGCATCCCGATTGGCTCGAGCCGGTGGCGCTCGATGGCACGCCGTATCGCGTGTTTGCTTTACGCCCGCTCTTGTCCGCTTCGCAAAAAGAATGACCAAAGCTTAATTTGAAAAACGGCCGCGTTAGGCGCTTTGTTGCGCTGACACGGGTTCATCCCATGGAGTCGCTCCGATGAAATCGCCGCTTCCGATTGTTGTGTTGCTGACAGGTGGACTTGGCGTTGGCGCGCTTGCTGCAAACGCGATCGCGCAGACGCCGCCCGCTCCGCCTGCGCCGCCTGCTGCTTCACGTGCACAAGCTTCCGAGCAGCCCTCGCCGCCCTTCGATGTATCCGGCGATCGGATGTTCGAGCGGATGTCGCGCTTCTCGCCCGAAGATCGCGCGGCGTTCTTCGATGCACATGTGGCTGCGATTCATGCCGGGCTTCGCCTGACGCCCGATCAGGAGAAGCTCTGGCCCGCGCTCGAAGGCGCCGCCCGTGACGGGATGAAAATGATGATGGACGAGCGGCAGAAATTCCGCGCCGCCGGACCGGCGACAAACCCGATCGACCGCTTGCAGCGGCGCGCCGAGTTGCTGACGCTGCGTGGCCAATCGATGCAGAAAGTCGCCGATGCGGCGCGGCCGTTTTATGCGAGCCTCACCGACGAGCAGAAGAACCGGCTGCCGATACTGATGCATGCGGGGCATCACGGCTGGCGCGAGCGCGTCGGCATGTGGATGCGGCAGCACGGTTGGGGCCGCGGTGGCGAGGGTGGAAGTCCCGGCTGGCGGCAGGGCCGTATGGACCGGGACGACGGCGGTGATTTCGGCCGCGGCCGGGACAGATATTGAACGGATCGAAACCTCTGAATCTAAAAAAAGGAAGTCACGGCTCAAGCGTCCACGGCTTCCTTCTTTGTCATCGCACGAGCTTCAAGGCGCACACCGAAGGCCCCGAGAACCTTGAGCACTGTTGCCAGTTCCGGGTTTCCATCGGAAGAGAGCGCGCGATAAAGGCTCTCCCGCGACAGCCCTGTTTGTCGCGCGAGCGCCGTCATTCCCCGCGCCCGCGCTGCGTCGCCGAGTGCAGCAGCCACAAGTCTTGGATCGCCGTCCTCAAGGGCCGCATCAAGATAGGCGGCGATCGCCTGAGGCGTATCGAGGTGTTCGGCTGCATCCCAACGTGTTGTTTCGACCGCCATCGCTCACTCTTCCAATTGACGCGCCAACATCTTCGCGGTGTGAATGTCTTTGTCCTGGCTTTTCTTGTCGCCTCCACAAAGGAGGATCACCACGACCCCGGCATTTTGCACGTAATAGACGCGATAACCCGGTCCGTAGTCGATCCGCAGTTCACTGATACCCTCACCGACGGCCTTTACATCGCCGGGATTTCCGAGCGAAAGGCGCCGAATGCGAACGTCGATCCGCGCCCGTGCTTTCTGATCTCTAAGTTTGGCAAACCACCGTCGATATTCTTCGGTCTGCCTAACCTCGATCATGCAAGATCGTAGCTCAAAGGCTACAATCTGCAAAGAGCGGTGGAACTAGGCCCCGTGGTTGCCTTCCGAGCTGGCCGGTCGACATAGTCGGCCATGCCCGATCTCAGCGACATCGATCTCGGCCGCCGCGCTCGGCGTCTGCGCGTCGACACGCTGGTCCGGCTGCGCTGGCTTGCCATCGCCGGCCAGTCCGCAGCGGTTCTCGGCACTTATTTCGGCCTGCGCTTCCCGCTGCCGATCGGACCCTGCCTGCTCGGTATTGCCGTGTCGGCGGCGCTCAACCTCACGCTACGTCTGCGGCTGTCGCGCACGCACCGGCTGGCGGATGGGCCCGCCGCGGCGCTCCTCGGCTTCGACATCCTGCAGCTTTCGGCGCTTCTGTATCTAACCGGCGGGATCGAAAACCCGTTTGTGATGCTGTTTCTCGCGCCGGTGATGATTTCGGCAGTGTCGCTTCCCGGCCGGCTAACGCTCACTTTGGCGGCGCTGATGATCGTCTGCGCGACGGGTCTTACCGTTGAACATATGCCGCTCCCGTGGTTTGCGGACGAGCGCCTGGCCTTACCGCTGCTCTACCGCATCAGCATTTGGGTCGCGCTGGTGCTCGGCGCCGCCTTTATCGGCATTTATGCGGCGCGGGTCGCAGAGGAAGCGCGCCGCCTCGGGGACGCGCTGACCGCGACCGAACTCATCCTCGCGCGCGAACAACACTTGACGCAACTCGACGGCCTCGCTGCAGCCGCAGCCCATGAGCTCGGCACGCCGCTCGCGACCATCGCCTTGGTGACGGCCGAACTGCGCAAGCAAACACCGCAGGATGCAGCCACCAAAGAAGATCTGGCGCTGCTCGCACAAGAGATTGCGCGTTGCCGGACGATCCTCGGTAAGCTGACCTCGCTTTCCGAAGATTCCGACGGCGTGTTCGACCGGATGAAGCTCAGCCAGCTCATCGAAGAAGTGGTCGAGCCACAGCGCAATTTCGGCGTCGAGGTGCGCGTGTCACAAACCGGCGACGGTCCCGAACCTGTCTGCCTGCGCAATCCCGGGCTGATGTACGGCCTCGGCAATCTCGTCGAAAACGCCATCGATTTTGCCCGCTCTGAGGTTCGCATCGGTGCCGTCTGGTCTTCGCAGGCAGTGACGGTGATGATCGAAGATGACGGCCCAGGCTTCTTGCCGGACGTGCTGGGCCATCTCGGCGAGCCCTATGTCAGCTCGCGCTTCGACCGTCGGGCGAAGAGCGAGGAAGGATCGGGTCTGGGCCTCGGTCTGTTCATCGCCAAGACTTTGCTGGAACGCTCCGGTGCAAGCGTGAAGACGGCGAATGCCGATCCGCCCGAGACTGGAGCGCGGATTACCATCCGTTGGTCGCGCGAACTCTTCGAGCGTGGCCGCAGCGCCGCACCGCGAATGCTGCGCCGGGAGGAACCGACTGGGCAGGCGGCGTGATCGTGCCTATGTACATGACCATCCCATTTTGCAGCGTGACAAAAGCTCACTTCGTTTTGGAGCTGGCCATTGAACAATCATTCGACTTCCGCCGGCACGTTGGATCGGCCGGTAGAAAAAGAGACGATCGAAGCAGCGGACAAGACGCTTCTCATCGTCGATGACGACAAGCCGTTTCTCGACCGCCTTGCCCGAGCGATGGAGACGCGCGGCTTTCACGTGTCGTCTTGCAGCTCTGTTGCAGAAGGTTTGGAGGCGATCGCCGGCAAGCCGCCCGCTTTTGCCGTCGTCGACATGCGGCTTGGTGACGGTAACGGCCTCGACGTCATCTCAGAACTCAAGGCGAAGCGGCCCGACGCGCGCGGCATCATTTTGACCGGCTACGGCAACATCACCACGGCGGTGACGGCGGTGAAGCTCGGCGCCTTCGACTATCTTGCGAAGCCCGCGGACGCCGACGAGATTTTTCATGCTTTGATGGCGACCCAACACGACCGCGCCGCCGTACCGGAAAATCCGATGTCGGCCGACCGCGTACGCTGGGAGCATATCCAGCGCATTTACGAGCTTTGCGGCCGCAACGTGTCCGAAACCGCCCGCCGGCTCGGCATGCATCGGCGCACGCTTCAGCGCATCCTGGCGAAGCGCGCGCCGCGCTAATCCGCATCTCTCGCAGCATCCTCGCCAGCTTGGCCGCCCCATTGCGGCCCTTAAGGCGTGATTAACCCTCGGCCCAACAACTCAAATGCAACGGATCGGCGAAAGCCCCGATCAAGGTTGACGGAACCTTCGCTTAACCAGTCGGAGCCTACGACAGGGGTCCGTTCTTGTTGGCAGGGAGTATCGGGATGCAATTTGCGACAAAGGCGCGGGCGCTGCGGCTCGCAGGAGCACTGGTCGCCGTCCTCGCCATCGCCGCTTGCGCCAAAAACCCGGCAGACGATGCGAGCCTCGCCGGAGCCGGCTCTGGGGCCGGCGGCTACGCCGCGCCGGGGAGCCCTCAGGATTTCGTCGTCAATGTCGGCGACCGGGTCTTCTTCGAGACGGATTCGGTCGAGCTCACGCCGACCGCTCAGGGAACGCTCGACAAGCAGGCGCGCTGGTTACAGCAATACAATCGCTATTCCTTCACGATCGAAGGTCACGCCGACGAGCGCGGGACGCGCGAATACAATTTCGCGCTTGGCGCGCAACGCGCGGAAGCGACGAAGAACTACCTTGTCGCCCGTGGCATCTCGCCGGCCCGAATGCACACAATCAGCTACGGCAAGGAGCGCCCGGTCGCCGTCTGCGATAACATTTCCTGCTGGTCGCAGAACCGCCGCGCTGTCACGGTCCTCAACGGTGGACAATCGTAGCCGCCGCTAACCCTAAGCTCGAAGAAAAGCCGCGGATTTCCGCGGCTTTTTCTTTGCGCTGACGAAAAACCAAATTTTGGCCGAACTGCACGCGCACATCATCCCGCAACGATCTTTGTGGGACTGATTCATGCCGTACCGGTTTGCCAGCAGCGCTTTGATGATCTCGGGCGCCCTTGTGTTCTCCGCGTTTGCCGCGGATGCGCAGTCCGCCGCCTCGCCCCGCATTGAGCTCGCGCAATTCTTCGGCCAACGTCCGCCGGCTGATGTGGACGATTACGGCACTCCGGGCGGACGTCAGGACGAAGCCGGCCTGTCGGTCCGCGTCGACCACCTCGAGAGCCAATTGCGTTCGCTCACCGGGCAGCTCGAGCAGGCGCAGTTCCAGGTCCGTAAGCTGCAGGAGCAGCTGACGAAATTTCAACAGGACGTGGAGTTCCGCTTTCAAGAAGGCGCGCACGGCAGCCGGCCGGCGCCACAGCGCCGCTCCGAGATCGAGCCGCCGCCAGTTGCACCGACGTCGCTGCCGCCCGGGGTTCCGGCCGGTGTCACACCAGGCAATCCGGGCTCGCTCGCGACCGCGGGCATGCGCCGCGGCGACGCCTTCGACCCGGCAAGCGACCCGAATGCCCCCGGCGTGCCGCGCCAGCTCGGCAGCATTTCGTCCTCAGCCACCGCGACGACGCCTTTGATCACCCGCGAAGCCCGCTCCGAAGTCCCGATGGATCAGGGCTTTGACGAAGGGCGTGACCCCAGCCGGCCGATGGACCTGATGCGTCGCGGCCGCGGCACGGCAAGCGCCGCGCCTCCCCCCGCAGGGCCGCTCGTCCCGATCACCGAATCGCCGCCAGGCCCCGCTGCCCGCCCGCTCGCGGCGCCGGTGGCGGCGGCTCAGCCCGCCACGCCCGCGGGGCCGCCGCGCGTCATTCCGCTCACGCCACAGGCGCCCGGACCCAGCGCGCCAGCCGCGCAGGCTCCCGGTCCGCAAGTGGCCGCCCTGCCGCAGGCAAATCCGCCTAAGTCCGAATACGAGGACGCGGTCGGCATGCTGAAACAGGGCCAATATGACGCCGCCGAGAAGAGCTTTTCGGATTTCCTGTCGAAAAACCCAAAAAGCCCGCTTGCCGCGAGCGCCGTCTACAATCTCGGTGAGACCTACTATCTGCGCTCGCGCCACCGCGAAGCCGCCGAGCAGTTCCTGAAAATCTCGACGGCCTATCCGAGCTCTGCCCGCGCACCGGACGCGATGCTGCGGCTCGGCCAGTCGCTGAATGCAATCGGCGGGGCGAAGGAGCAGGCTTGCGCTGCCTTCGGCGAGGTCACCCGGAAATACCCCAACGCCGCCGCAAGTGTCCGCGCCGCGGCCGAGCGCGAGGCGAAGAAGAATCAGTGCTGAGCCGGCTGCGCCGCATGGGGACGCAATCCCCCCGCTGATGGACGCGTCGGCCGCTCCGGTCGGTGCCGGATTGGGCCGCGAACGCATCCTCGCTCCGCTTTCTCGTTCGAAGGGACTCCTCCTCGCCGTCTCGGGTGGGCCTGATTCCGTCGCGCTGATGCTGCTCGCCGCCGGCTGGTCCGGCAGGCAGACAATCCCAATCGAAGTCGCGACCGTCGATCACGGGCTGCGGAGCGAGTCTCGGACGGAAGCCGAAAAGGTTGCCGGCTGGGCCAAGTCCCACGGCTTCCGCCACCATCTCCTGACTTGGGAGGGGGACGCGCCCAACACCCGCGTCCAGGAGCGCGCGCGCGATGCCCGCTACGCCCTCTTGTCGGACTGCGCGTCCCGCGTCGGCGCCGACCGTATCGTTACCGCCCATCATGCTGACGATCAGGCTGAGACGGTGCTCCTGCGGCTGACACGCGGCAGCGGACCCGCCGGCCTGGCCGGCATGGCGCCGTTCACCCCGTTTGGCGAAATCACGGTTGCTCGGCCGCTGCTCGATATCTCGAAGGCCGACCTCGTCGCCCTCTGCGAAGCCGCCGGGCAGCCCTTCATCAAAGATCCTTCCAACGACAATCCCGCTTTCGCCCGGACGCGGCTGAGGGCCTTACGCGGCTTACTGGATGCAGAAGGCCTTGATCGCCCGGCGCTTCTTCGCTTGGCGCGGCGCGCGGCACGCGCCGAAGCCGCACTCGCCGAGATCGCCGCAGCGACGCGGCTCATGCTTCCGGCGACGCGAACGGCAGATGGCGTTCAGATCGCCGGCGAAGCGCTCGCAAAACTCCCCGACGAAATCCTGCTGCGCATTCTGGAAGCGGAGGTCCTCACCCTTTCCCCAGATCGAGACCACCTCCGCCTCGACCGCCTCGAGCGCGCCGCCGAGGAAATCGCCGCTGCTCTGCGCCAAAAGCGCGCTTTTGCAACGACTCTGGGGGACGCGCGAATCGCCGTTTCAGCGCGTGGCGAAGTCGAGATCGCGCGTGCCCCCGCGCGGCGCGTCAAGGCGGATTCGGCCTAAAGAAACCACGATGTGCGAATTGACTGCCACTGCAGGCGCGAGAGGTTAGGTTCATTGCGGCGCGCCGCTTGCTTGTTGGCCGCAGGTTCAGCGTCCCTGCGTTTCACTTGGCCATTCACTTGGCCATTCACTTGGCAATGAGGGGCCCGACACCTAGATTGTCCTCAACGCGGCGAAGCTTTTTGAGCTTGCTTGAGCGGGGCAGCGCCGCCCTCACAGGTTTGAAATGAATCCGAACTTTCGGAATTTTGCCCTCTGGGTCATCATCTTCCTGCTCGTTGTGGCGCTCGTCATGCTGTTTCAGGGCGGCGCCGGACAACGTCAGCAGACGCAGGATATCTCGTTCAGCCAGCTCTTGAACGACGTCGATCAGGGCAAGGTTCGCGAAGTCACGATCTCCGGCAGCGAGATCACCGGCCATTTCAACGATAACCGCGCCTTCTCGACCTATGCGCCGAACGACCCGACGCTGGTGCAGACGCTCTACAAGAAGAACGTCCTCATCTCCGCGCGTCCGCCGTCCGACGGCAATTCCTGGCTGGTGACGCTGCTCGTCAACGGCCTGCCGCTGATCGCGTTTTTGGGCGTGTGGATTTTCCTGTCGCGGCAGATGCAGGGCGCCGGCGGCAAGGCGATGGGTTTCGGCAAATCGAAGGCGAAATTGTTGACCGAAGCGCACGGCCGCGTGACGTTCGAGGACGTCGCTGGTGTCGACGAAGCCAAAGAGGATTTGCAAGAGATCGTCGAATTTCTGCGTGATCCGCAG
>JAFAVH010000348.1 GCA_019242655.1 Methylobacteriaceae bacterium | reverse complement strand
CATTGACCGTTGAGCCGGCGTTCCGCTCCCGCGGATTGGGAGAGGCGTTGGTGATGAAGTCGCTCGAGGCAGCTCGCAAAGCCGGTCATGGTCTCGTGCTGCTCGTAGGCGACGCGCCTTATTATGAGCGTGTCGGCTTCCGCGCGGTGCCCGAAGGACAGCTTCTCATGCCAGGACCGGTCGATCCCGAGCGGCTCTTATGTTGCGAACTGCGAGAGGGCGCGTTGGCCGCGGCTAGGGGTAAGATCACGCGCGTATGACCTAGGCCTCCACATCGAGGTAGTGGCTGTTAACCGTGATCTGAATCTCAAGATCGCGTGTGCGCAGCCGCGGCAGCCCCGGCGCACGGCCGATGGTGAACATCGATATTGCGGTGAGCAGGAGCATGAAGCTCGTCGAAGGCGACGGCAACTTGAACCGGGACATTGACGCACCCGAGAGAGAACAGGGCGGCAGTTAGCGGCGAGACTCTGAATCGAGTCTTTACAATTCGAGCAGTCAGATCAGGAATGCGCTAACTGCAATGGTTAATCAGCGCGTTGCCGCTTCCCATGCTTTCAGATCGAAGCCGGGTTTTGATGCCTCTGCGGCTGCAAGGGCAGGCATACCGCGTCCGAAAATCTTGCGCGCAGCGACATGATCCGAGCCGCGGTTCACTGACTCGACGGCGATCAGCTTGTCGCGTCTGAAACATAGCACGGACATACGCCGTTCGTCGGCATTTCCGATAATTACGGTATGATCGCAACCGCTCGACAATCCGGCGATCTGCAGCTTTAGATCGCGTTGATCGCTCCAAAACCATGGCACCGCGGCATAGGGCGCCACCTTGCCCATAAGCCGCGCCGCGACTGCGCGACTTTGGTCAGCTGCGTTTTGCACGGATTCCAATCGAATGTGCGACGCGGCGTGCGGGCTCGGAAATGATGCGCAATCGCCAATCGCTGAGATCGCCGGATCGGATGTGAGAAGATCGGCATCGACCTTGATGCCATTGTCGATGTCGAGCCCGGCTTCGGCTGCGATCGCGACATTGGGCAGCACGCCGATGCCGAACACGACGATGTCGGCGGGCCGCTTGCGGCCGTCCGTCGTCTCGACACTTGCGACCCGTCCCGCTTCGCCGAGGATGCCGGCCAGACCCTGGCCGAAATCAATCTTCACGCCCCAGGATGAATGCGCATCAGCGAAAAGGTCCGACATCGCGGGGGACACAGCGCGTGCCATCGGTCGGTCGGCAAGTTCGAGAACATGGACCGATTTTCCGAGTACGCTCGCTACCGCCGCAAATTCGAGCCCGATGAAGCCCGCTCCGGCAACCACCACTTCTTGCGCGTCGGCCAGCATCGCGCCAATCGCATCGGCGTCGGCGAGTGTGCGCAAGCCGAACACGCCTTCGAAGTCGGCTCCGGGTATCGGCAGCGTGCGATTATGCGCGCCGAGCGCCAGCACGAGGTGATCGTATTCGAGCGCTCCGCCGCTTGCGAGCGCAACGCGCCTGTTCGTGCGGTCGATGGCGGTGACACGTGTCGGCGCGACAACCTCGATCTTGTTATCGGCGAAGAACTTTTCCGGACGGAAGCACAGCGCCTCCGCGCTCGTCTTGCCCATGAGATAGGCCTTGGACAAAGGCGGGCGCTGATACGGAAGGCCGGGTTCATCCCCGACGAGAGTTATGCGGCCGTCGTATCCATCTTGGCGCAAAGACGCGGCTGTTTGGAAACCAGCTTGGCCTGCGCCGGCGATCACGACGGAATGCAGGGACATCAGGCGCGGCTGGGTATGATCACGACGGGGCATGCTGCTCTCTTCGCGCACCGGGAAAGCAGCCGGGCCCTTACACCGAGCCGGGATTGGGACTGTCGAGTTCACCAATATGATGCTGCGCGTAGAGCTGCACGCCGAGCTGCTTGACGAGTTCCTGCTGCGTTTCAAGGAAATCGATATGACCCTCCTCGTCAGCCGCAAGTTCTTCAAATAACAGCTTGCTCACGCGGTCATTGATGGAGACGCAATAGGCCGCGGCCTCAAGGTAGAGGGCGCGCGCTTCGACCTCCGCGGCGAGGTCGCAGCTCAAAATTTCTTCGATGTTCTGGCCGATCCGCAGGGGATCGAGAACCTGCATGTTGGGGAAGCCGTCAAGGAAGAGAATGCGATCGACGAAGCGATCGGCATGCTGCATCTCTTCGATCGATTCCTTACGCCACTTCTTGGCGAGGTCCTTATAGCCCCAATTATCGAGGATGCGATAATGCAGCCAATATTGGTTGACGGCGGTCAGTTCACTCCGCAGGCCGCGGTTCAGATATTCGATGACCTTCGCATCGCCCCGCATTCCGGTCTCCCCGATTCGGTATACGGGCTATTTTAGAGCGTCTCTAAACTGAGGCAAGAGGCTCAGCTTGGGTGGGCAGCTGCCGCCAGAGCCTCCACCATGTGGCTCGCGCTGCAACAGCCGCGCTCGCAGGAGGCGGCGGCCTCGGCAGCACCGAGCGCGTCCGAGATAATCGAGCGCAAGGTGCGAGCGCAGCGCCCGCAGTCCGGGCTACAGCCGAGGCACTGATAAACTTGCGCAGGGGTGCGCGGACAGCCCGGCCCCGGGTTAAGGCAGCCGCGTACGTCGGTTTCGGAGAGGACGTTACAGGAGCAGACGATCATGTTTTTCCGGCGGAGGTCTCTCGCAGGCCATCGCGCCGCGTCGATACTCAACGGCCGGTATATCGAACCCCACCGGCCGTGCAACATCTGTGTTTTTATATTTGACTAGTTCAAAAGAAGGTAGACTCAGTTGGCCACCAGCATCAATTCAGGCCGTTGGCGCTGCATAGCCTTATGCACGAACACTGTCGGATGCTCTTGGTGAGGAGCGAACGCGTCGGAAAGCCCGATTACCGTCTCGGCCGAGCCCATGAGCAGGAAGCCATCTGGTGATAACGCGCGGGAGAGGCGCGCCAGAATGTCGCGCTTTGTCGGCACGTCGAAATAGAGGAGCACGTTACGGCAGAAGATCACGTCGAACGTGCCAAGTGACCGAAAATCCGACATTAGATTGAACTCGCGGAAATTGACCCGCGAGCGCAGAAACTCGTTGATCTGCCACCTGTCGCCAGCGCGTTGGAAGTAGCGCAGCAGCATGGTGATGGGTAGCCCGCGTTGCACTTCGAACTGGCTATAGAGTCCTTGACGCGCGCTCTCAATCACGCGGCGGGACAGATCCGTTGCCAAAATCTCGACGTTCCAACCGGTAAGCCGCCTTGCTTCCTCGTCGAGTAGCATGGCAAGCGAATAAGGCTCCTGACCGGTTGAGCATGCAGCGCACCAAATGCGCAGCCGCCGCTCTGCCGCTCGCGCGGCAAGGAGCTGCGGCAGCATAAGATTGCGAAACCTATCGTAGGGTACGCGGTCGCGGAAGAAGAATGTCTCGTTGGTTGTCATGGCGTCGACCACGGACTGCCCGAGGTCGCGGTCACCAGCCTCCAGTCGTTTCAGCAGCGCGGCGAGATCGGAGAGGCCAGCCTCACGCGCGATCGGCATCAGCCGACTTTCCACGAGATAAAGCTTATCGCCCTCAAGCGATAGACCGGAGCGCGCGTAGAGAAATTTACGCAGGGAATCGAACGTCGAGGTCACGCGGCAACTCCTGCAGTCCGTCTGCGCAACAATGCGGATACGTGGACCGCCATCGTATCGATGGAAACAATTGCGGAGGCGAGCCCTTCTTGCGCGACAACGCCGGGCATTCCCCACACGACGCTCGAAGCTTTGTCTTGCGCGATGATCGCACCTCCGGCGTCTACCATCGCGCGTGCGCCTTCAAGACCATCGACGCCCATTCCGGTGAGCACGATGCCTAACGCGCTTGGACCATAAACCTGTGCCACCGAGCGGAAGAGGACGTCGACGGCCGGCCGGCAGAAGTTTTCCGGCGGAGAATCGCAGTGGAGCAGGATCGGTGTCGTGTCGAGCTTCGCCACCTTCAGATGAAGATTGCCTGGAGCGAAATAAATTTCGCCCGGATTTATTTTCTCGCCATTGCACGCTGCTCGCGTCACACGGCCTGTAGCCCGGGCGATGTGGCCACTCACCACATCGGTAAAGTCGGGAGGCATGTGCAGCACAATGAGAACGGGCACATGATCGAGATGCGGCGACAATTGACCGAGAAGCAGGCTCAGCGCTTGCGGACCGCCGGTCGATGCGCCGATGGCGAGCACGCGTGGCGTCGGGATGAGCACGCGTGGCCTGACGGCCGTCGCGGTGGCCCCCGTCGGCCCCTCATCGCATGCTCCACTCATCTGCACGCTTCACATTTGCTCGACAAGAACATTACTCGACCAAGAGAGGCCGCGTGTCAGGCCAGTCCAATCTCTTCGAATTTCGATTGCACGATCTGCTTGTCGAAGGGTTTCATGATGTATTCGTCGGCGCCGGCATGCATCGCGCGCGCGATATGGGCGACGTCGTTCTCGGTCGTGCAGAACACCACTTTGGGCTTGCTGCCCTCGGGCATTCGGCGCAACTCGCGCAAGAATTCGAATCCGTCCATGACCGGCATATTCCAGTCGAGCAGGATCGCATCGGGCATCGACGTGGCGCACGCATCAAGCGCAACCTTTCCGTCTTCTGCTTCCGATGTCTCGAATTGCAGGCCTTCGAGTATCCGTCTGGCGACTTTGCGGATGACCGCCGAATCGTCGACGACAAGCACCTGTGTCATTGATTTCTCCTCATAGCCGTATTGTTGTGGGATTGAGATACGCTTGGCCGGTTGCGGTCTGCAAAGTCAAAAACCGCATCCATGTCGAGAATCGGCAGAATTCCTGAATCGAGGCGATAGTACGCCCGAATTAATCGCGCGCGTGTCGGGTCGATATGCGGAGGCCGCGTGATCGTGGCACTCTCGTCGCAGGGGATGACGTCGCCAACCTCATCGACAATCAATGCGAAATTCTCGCCGTCATGTTCGATGCCGATTGCCAACTCTCCTCGAGCCGATCGTAGCGGCGCGTTCCCAAGCCTGCGTTTGAGCGATACTGCAGTGACAATACGTCCACGCAGATTGACGAGGCCCTCGACATCCGCCGGGCCAAGTGGAACGGGTGTCACGCCACCGATCCGGAAGATCGTCTGCACGCTTTGGACGGGCAAGCCGAACATCTCATCGCCATCAATGACGGTGAAGCAACGCTGCTCGGCCGACGCCCCCGGCAGGGGTTTCGCATGTCCAGTTTGCCGAAGCGCAAGCGCGCTCATGCCGCCTTCTCCGTCAAGACCCGTTGTTCGAGATCCGTGTTTGCCAGATCTTCCGTGTTAAGGCAGGCGCGAAGCGCGTTGAGGAGTGCGCGCCGATCAAACTTGCCGGCAACCGCGGAAACGCCTGACGCACGTGCCGCCGCGAGAACCGGTGCACTCGGGTGAGCGGCAAGCGCGATAATCGGCAGATCGCCGCAACGCGGCTGTTCATGCACGGCTTCGGCGAAACGGTAGCCGTCCATCTCGGGCATGTCGGTGTCGGTGACAATCGCGTCGAAGGCGACGCCGCGCTGGAGAAAGGCGAGTGCTTCTATCGCCGACGCGCATGTCATCACGTCATAGCCACCCGACGTCAGGACGGGAGCGAGCATGTCACGAAAGAACAGCTTGTCGTCGACCAACAAAACTTTGAAGCGCCGTGCGGCAACTCGAAGTTGTGCATTCGGCCGTGCCCGGCGAACGAAATGCATGATGTCGAGGACGTCAACGGGGTTGCCGCGGACCTCCGCAGTTCCGACGATTTCTTCGGCGCTGCCGGCGATCTGAATCGCTAGTGCCTCGTCTACGATGTCGACGATCTCATCAACAAGCAGTCCCATGGATTCATCGCCAAGCGAGATCACCAAAATGGGATGAACGCCGGTTTTGCGCATCATGTCGGGCGAAGCGGGAAGCACCGGCACGAGCCGGTCCTTGTGCAACATGATCAGCGTTCCGTCGGACTCGGTCAGTTGCTCGCTCGCAACGCTTTCGATGCGGGATACAAGAGACAGCGGGAGCGCCTTGAGCGGTCCGGAACCGGCGCGGAATAGAATGAGCCGGGTGCTTTCGTGCGACGAAGCCGTCAGATCGGCTGGCGCCATGACATTGTAGTCGGTCGTGCGCTGCAAACCGAGACTTCCCGCAACACCCGCCGGATCGAGGATGAGAACAACGGAGCCATCGCCCAGAATCGTGTGGCCGGAAAAAATCTTGAGATGCGCGAGCGATGGGCCGAGCGGTTTGACGACGATCTCCTGAACGTCCGCAACAGAACTGACGAGAATGCCAAAGGACAGCAGGCCTACGCGCATGACCACAACGAGGCGTGCTTCTGATTCATTTTCCGCGTCGGCCAGTCCGAACATCTCGCTGAGATCTGCAACTGGCAGCACGTCCTGACGCAATCGCAGGACCTTGGCGCCTTGGACACGCTCGAGTGTGTGGGCCGCACCAGGCCCCAGTCCAACGGCTTCGACGACGCTCATTTGCGGCAAGGCAAAACGATGGTCGCCCGCCTGCACGATCAGCGCCGGCGCGATCGCCAGGGTCAAAGGAATCTTGATCGAGAAGCACGTGCCTTGACCGAGTGTCGAAGAAAGGGAAATCGAGCCGCCGATCGCCTCTATGTTTTCGCGCACCACATCCATGCCGACGCCGCGGCCCGAAAGGCTGGTGACAGCACCGGCGGTCGAAAAGCCAGGCGCGAAGATGAAGCGGCAGATATCCTCATTGCTCATGCGCGCGACTTCGGCTTCATCGGCAAGGCCAAGCGCGATCGCTTTTTGCCGAATGCGCGGGATATCCAGACCGCGACCATCATCGACGACATTGATCGTAATCTGGCCGGCTTCATGCGAAGCACTGATGCGAATTGTGCCGGCTTCCGGCTTGCCGCTCGCAAGTCTTTCGGCGGAGCTTTCGATTCCGTGTGCCGCGCAGTTGCGGATCATGTGCGTCAGCGGATCGCGAATGAGCTCGATCAGTTGGCGGTCGAGTTCCGTTTCCGCACCTTCCGTGACAAGATGGATTTTCTTGCCGACCTCGGCGGCGAGTTCGCGTACGAGCCGCGGCAGACTGCCGAACAAGCGTCCGACCGGCTGCATGCGGGCACGCATGACGGCGTCCTGCAAATCCGATGTCAGCCCCGACAGGCGCTGCAAAGGCGCTTTGATCGTCTCTTCGGTTTCTCTGCGGGTAAGTTCAAGGAGCTGGTTGCGGGTCAAGACCAGCTCCGAGACAAGCAGCATGATGCGTTCCAGCGCGCCGACTGCCACGCGGATGGTTTCTGGACGACGTATCTGGGGGCTGGCTTCTTCGCCGGGTTGTGCAGAGGTTTGCCGCTCAGACTTGACGGATTGCGGCAATGGCTCGGGCGCCTGCTGCTGCGCTTGCCGCGTCGAAGCTGCAACCGCGGCGCTTTGCAGTTCGAGAGCTTGGACGAGGTCGGAATCGTCGCCTTCCGGCTCTTGGGCCGTGCGCTCAAGTTCTGCCAGGACAGCCTTGATCCGGTCGATCGCCGCAAGGATGACAGTGACGGCGTCGGGCGTCGGGGTGGCGCCATCGCGGATGCGTCCGATCAGTGTTTCAGCTGCGTGCGCAAGCTGGCCTAGGCGGTTGAGGCCGAGAAAACCGCAGGTGCCCTTGATCGTGTGAACGAGCCGAAAAATGCTGGCGATCATGGCCGCGTCGGACGGGTCGCGCTCGAGCAGGACAAGCTGCGTCCCGACCGCCTCGATCTGCTCGGCGGTTTCGGTCAGAAAGTCTTTCAGCAGTTCGTCCATGCCGACCCGGACGCGCAAACGCACAAGGAACGGCGGGATTATGCTCCGGAGGGGTTAAGGAGCCTTGAAACGAGGGCGTTCAGGCGAGCGACGGTTCAGCAAGCGCCTCAGTGACAACAGGCTCGGCGGCGATCCGCATCCCCTCGGGGGAGCTTGTCAGCGTGAGTTTCATCGCACAGGCGCGGGCGACGAGGCCGGTATAGTAAGCTTGGATCCCGTGGGCATCCACGGAGCCGGTCTCGGGACTGCCGGCGAGGAGCGCCGGCACATGGCCGGCGACGCGGGCGTTGGCGCCGCTCGCCTCAACCGTGATTGCGGTGGCCTCGCCTTCGCCGGTGACGGTAACGCGGATCACGCCGCCGCGCGGGATCGCCGCCGCGGCGATGAGGCAGAGGTTGAGCGCGAGCTTCACCTTATTTTTGGGCATCAGAACGCGCGCTGCGTGCCATTCGAGTTTGGTGCGTTCGTCGACGAGGAGGCCGCGTGCAACCTGCTCGGCGTCGCCGGTGTCGATAGCGGCGCCGGCGGAGCCCGCAGCGCCAAAGGCGAGGCGACAGAATTGCAGGCGGGCCGACGCGGTGCGCGCGCTCTTCTTGATGAGCTCGAGGGCGAATGAGCGCATTTCCGCATCCTGCTCATCTTCGAGGACTTCGAGCCCGTTCACGATGGCGCCGACCGGCGAGATCACATCGTGGCAAACACGCGAGCAAAGGAGGGCGGCGAGATCGAGGGAGTCCAGGGTGAAGTCGGTCATGCGCGGTTCATCCGTAGAATGTCAAAGACTTAGGGTACGAAGTGAATGCAACGCTACAAGCGCAACCCGGCAACCGAATGCGGCGAATCGCGACGCCGCAGCACTTCGCTTTGTTAACTCCGCTCTCGCGCGTTGCAAAGCAGATCACAGCATCAAGCGTTGCGCATGCGGGCGAAGAACTCGTCGATCTGATGCTCGGCATTATCCGCTCCGGCGGAGAGCCGGCTCGTCCATTCGATAATTTCAGCGGCGGTGGTGACATTTAGCCCGGCGATCCGCTCGATCTCGCCGACGCTGTCCTTGGCGCGGGCGGAATGATCGGCGACGACGCGGACAGCGTCGGAAATCGACCTCGTTGCCGCAGCCTGTTGTTGTACGGATGTTGCGATGGCCGAAGTGAAAGAGGACATGTCCCTGATCCGATCGACGATGCCGCGGATATGTGTGGTGGAGCGATCCGCGGCGTTCTGAACGGCTGCGATCTGAAGGGAGATATCCTTCGTTGCGCGCGCAGTCTGATCGGCGAGTGCCTTCACCTCAGCCGCGACCACTCCGAAGCCGCGGCCAGCTTCGCCGGCGCGCGCCGCCTCGATCGTTGCGTTGAGCGCGAGAAGGTTAGTTTGCCGCGCAATCTTTGAGATCATCTCGATCACCGATCCGATCTGTTCGGCTGCCTGCCCAAGATCGTGCAATGCCGCCATTGAAGTCTCGGCGAAGGTCGAAGAGGCGTGCGACATGGCGAGGCTGTTGGCGCTTTGCCGATCGATCTCGTCGATCGATTTTTCCAGTTCTTCGGTCGCCCCGATCGTCAGCGCGACGCTGCGCGCCATCTCGGCGGAGGCGGATGCCGCGATCTGTGTCCGGCTGGTTGTCTCCTGCGCGCCTTCACGCATGGCTTTGGCCTGCGAGAAGAGCGAATTGGACGCGCCTTTGAGATCGCCAAGCAGCGTGCCGATCTGCCGCTCGAACCCCGCGATTGCGCCGTCAACGTTCTGGTGACGCGCTGCATTGGTTTTCGCAAACGCGTCCTGATAGAGGGTTTGTGTGATCGCCAGGTCAAACGTCACGGCGCGCGTGACCAAGGCCCCAGCTGCGGCGATGCGATCAGGTGACCAGCGAAAGCGCTTCGCGAAGGCTTCGAGCGCCGCGTCGATGATTAAAGCACCAGCGATCATTCGCGTGCGGGCGCTGAGTCCGATCTCATGTTCGAGGCGGCAGATCTCCTGGCAGGACTGCGCGTACGCGTCGTTGAAACCGCCCGAAAGCAGGAGTGCGAAATGCGCCCTCTCGATCTGGCGGATGAAAGGTCCATGGGCTTCGAACGATTTAGCCACCGTTGGCATAAGACGCTCGGCGGCGACGAACGCATCGAGGCCGCGTTCAACCGCCGCCTCCAGGATCGGCCAAAGTCGCGCAAGGGTGGCCGCTTCCGGATCGCCGAGCTTGTAGAGACGCCGGCGCTCGGCGAAATTGGTCGGCCTGCCGAACTGCATGAATGACCGCGTTGCTTGGGGCGCCAGAATACCCGCCGAGAGTGTCGCGAATTTGGGTTAAAAGCGCGTTTATGCCGCCGCTTCGATGGGCAGTAGCGTGAACGTGTCGGTGTCAGTACGTTGAAGATTGAATGAGCTCCGCGCCCCGTCTCACTGAAGAACAACGGCTTGATTGGCTGCAATTGATCCGTTCCGAGAACATCGGGCCGCGCACCTTTCGTACGCTCCTAAATCGGTTTGGCGGCGCCAGTGCTGCGCTTGAAGCACTTCCTGAACTTGTCAGACGAAACGCTTCCGGGCGCTCGATTAAGATAGCAACACGCTCAGAGGCGGAAAAGGAGATGAAAGCGTCGAGCGCGATGGGCGTTCGCTTCATCGCGATCGGTGAACCCGACTATCCCGCGCCCCTGCGCGCAACCGACGGCGCGCCGCCGCTCGTTGCGGTGCGCGGCAACGGAAGTGCGCTGAGCGAGCCTGCCGTCGCGATTGTGGGGTCGCGAAATGCCTCCGCGGCAGGACTCGCCTTTACGGACCGGCTTGCGCGTGGCCTTGCACGCGGTGGTTTTGTGATTGTTTCCGGTCTTGCCCGTGGCATCGATCTCGCCGCACATCGGGCAAGCCTCGAGAGCGGCACGATCGCTGTACTCGCCGGCGGTCAGGCGCGACCTTATCCGGCCGAGCACGCGCCGCTTCTCGAGGAGATCTCTGACAAGGGTGCCATCATCTCGGAAATGCCGCTCAATTGGGAGCCGCGCGGCCGCGATTTCCCGCGTCGAAATCGGATCGTTTCAGGCCTCGCGTTCGGCACCGTCGTTGTAGAGGCGGCGCGGCGCTCTGGGTCGCTGATCACAGCGCGCTTTGCGAGCGAGCAAGGCCGCGAGGTATTCGCCGTCCCCGGGTCGCCGCTCGATCCACGCTCGGAGGGCACAAACGATCTGCTTCGCGCGGGTGCGACCCTCTGCACGCGCGTTGAAGATGTCGAGGCGGCGCTTGCTCCGCTTCTTGGCCGGCGTCCGGCCGACCGTTTCACCGAACCAGATCCGGTACCAGCAACCGCGGAAAAGCTCTGGGAAGAACTCGATCTTTTCGGCGAAGACGCTCAGGCAAACGAGACTGCACCAATGCTTTGGAGTGTAGAGGAAGAAGGAGTTGAGACAGTCCCACTCACGTCGCCCAACGAAGTGACCCTATCCAGCGGAGACCGGCGAACTCGACTGGTTGGTCTGCTCGGTCCGGCCCCCGTCAATATCGACGATCTCGTCCGCGCCATGGAATGTTCTGCTTCCGAGGTTCGCGCACTTCTTTTTGAACTTGAAGTCGACGGTCGGCTGGCGCGCTACGGGGGCGATCTTGTCGCGCTCCTCCCGGCGTGAACGAGGGAACAGATCCTTTGCCTGCTGATCGTTCACCTTACTACAATTTGCCCTCTGCGCCCGGAACGAATGGTCTAGCCGCGCGCTATCTTGGGCATACCCTTGCCTTGGGCGAGGGCAATGTGAATGGAGTGAAAAAAATGAACAGGAAGATCGTCGTTCCGTTGGCAGGGGCACTTGCTCTCGCCACCGTACTGGATATTGCAGCCGTTACGTCGGCGTCCGCCGCGCCTATGGGAATCGCACCAAAAGCTACCATGGCTGTGTCCGCGCAGGTGACCGACGTGCAGTACCGTTATTATCGCCGCGGTTATTATCGCCGCGGATATGGCTGGGGCGCCCCGGCCGTCGGCGCTGCGATCGGCCTTGGGGTGCTCGGCGCGGCTGCGGCTGCGGCAAGCACACCGTATTACGGCGGTTACGGCTACGGCTATCCCTACGGCGGCTACGGCTGCTATCCCGGATACAATTGCTAAGGCAGCCGGTAGGTTAGAATCGAAGGGGCTCCCCTTGGTGGAGCCCCTTTTTTCTCTGGTGATGACCGCTTAGGATGGGTGCCGATGCGGCTCGTGGGAACAATCCGCCTTACGGGGCGTATCTGCCGAGGGCCTTCTCGACATAAGCGAGTTCAGTGGAGAGCGGTATGAGTGGCAACACGATCCTTAAATTGGCTAGCGCCGGCTTGATCGGAGCAACGCTCCTCGGGACCGGCACGTCAGCAATGGCTGCGCCAATGGGAATGACACCGAAAGCGGCGATCGCCGCGTCGTCCGCCGTCACCGATGTCCAATGGCGCCGCTGGGGCGGCGGTTGGGGCTATCGCAGGGGCTGGGGCGGCGGTTGGGGCGGCCCGGCGATCGGTGCCGCGGTCGGCCTTGGCGTCCTCGGGGCGGCGGCAGCGGCCGCCAGCTCACCGTATTATGGCTACGGCTATGGCTACCCCGCATACGGCTACGGTTATGGATATCCGAGCTACTATTATGGATACCCGTACTGAGTCTGTCGAAGGGGCTCTTCGGAGCCCCCTCTTCACTTTGTTGCTAACCTGGCCAGCCGGTCGAGCGCGCCCTGCAGGATGTAGGCGGCAGCCATCCGGTCTACGACTTCGGCGCGTTTTTTCCGCGATGCGTCTTGCGCGATCAATTCGCGCGTGACGGCAGCAGTCGAGAGCCGCTCGTCCCAATAACTCACCAAGATGTCATCCGGGAGGTTGCGGACGAAGGCGCGCGTCGCTTGCGCGCGCGGGCCCTCGCTACCATCCATATTCAGCGGTAAGCCGACGACAAGGGCCGGCACTTGGAACGCCGCCGCCTGTTTCAAGAGTACCGCTGCATCTACGCTGAAGCGAGTGCGGCGGATCGTATCGAGCGGCGAGGCAAGCCGCCGCTCGACGTCCGACAATGCAAGACCGATCGTCTTTGTACCGAGGTCGAGCCCCATCAGCCTTTGAAATCGCGAAAGGCGCGGCGCGAGTTCTTCCAGCCCGAGGACTTCAGCGGCCATGTCCGACCCCTAGCATCGGGACAGACGCGGGCAAATCGCCGCTGATTGCAGGCTGGCCATCTGTGGTTTATCTGCGCGGAATTGTAAGGAGCGCGCCCAAATGAAAATCACGTGGCTCGGCCATTCTGCTTTCCGCCTTGAGGAAGGCAAGACGATCGTTTTGATCGATCCCTTCTTTAGTGGAAATCCAAAGTTCAAAGGAAGCGTCGAAGAGGCCTCGAAGGGCGTCACACACATCCTGCTCACGCATGGACACGATGATCACATCGGCGATACCGTCCAAATCGCGACCAAGAGCAACGCACAAGTCGTCTCGAACTACGAAATCTGCATGTTTCTCGCCGAGCAGGGCGTGAAGAACATTAATCCAGGAAATACGGGCGGCACAGTCTCGTGCGGCTCTTTCACCGTTACTTTCACGCAGGCCCTCCATTCGTCCGGTACGACAAAGGACGGCAAGTCGATCTATCTGGGCAATCCGAATGGCCTGATCGTGAAGTTCCAGGGCGCGCCGGTCGTCTATCACATGGGCGACACAGGCATGTTCGGCGACATGGCGCTGATCGACGAAGTCCATCATCCGAAGATCGGCATGGTGCCGGTCGGCGACCGCTTTACGATGGGCGGGCATGGTGCAGCTTTCGCGCTGAAGCGCTTCTTCCATTTCGATGCTGTTTTTCCCTGCCATTACGGCACGTTCGACGGCATGCTTGCGCCTGATGCGAGCGCCTTCGTTGCGGCGATGCAAGGCTCTCAGACACGTGTTCACGTGCCGAAGATCGGCGAGAGCGTCGACGTCTGACGCGGCCCTGAGTTCAATCCCCGGAGATTGGAATGTCCGTCGATACGGCCACGGTACGGCGCATCGCGCATCTCTCGCGCATTGCCGTCAAGGATGAAGAAGTCGCGCATCTTCAAACGGAGCTGAACGCGATCCTCGACTTTGTCGAGCAATTGCGAGGCATCGATGTCGAAGGCATCGAGCCGATGACATCCGTGATGCCAATGCAGCTGAAGAAGCGCCAGGACGAGGTGACCGACGGCTTCGTTGCCGACGAGATCGTCGCCAACGCACCGCGCCGCGAGGACCATTTCTTTGTCGTTCCGAAAGTGGTGGAGTGACGGCTTCGGGCATGAGCGAACTCACGCAGCTTACACTCGCGGAAGCGCGGGACGCGCTGAAGGCACGAAAACTCTCCGCGCGCGAACTCACCGACGCGCATCTCGCGGCCGTTGAGGCGGCGCGACCTCTGAATACGTTTCTCAAGGAGACACCCGATCGCGCGCGCGAAATGGCGAAAGCTTCAGACGAGCGTCTCGTGCGCGAGGAGGGTGGCCCGCTCGAAGGGCTGCCGCTCGGTATCAAGGATCTCTATTGCACGGAAGGTGTGGAGACGACTGCGGCAAGCCGCATCCTGCAGAATTTCGTGCCGCCCTATGAATCGACCGTCACGTCGCAGCTTTGGCGCGATGGTGCGGTCATGCTCGGCAAGCTCAATCTCGACGAATTTGCGATGGGCTCGTCGAATGAGACGAGCGCTTATGGTCCCGTCGTGTCGCCGTGGCGGCGCAGCGGTTCCGATGCGAAGCTCGTTCCCGGTGGCTCGTCGGGCGGTTCGGCCGCGGCCGTCGCGGCGCGGCTTTGTCTCGGCGCAACGGCTACCGACACCGGCGGCTCGATCCGTCAGCCGGCGGCGTTCACCGGCACGGTCGGCATCAAGCCGACTTACGGCCGCTGTTCGCGCTGGGGGATCGTTGCTTTCGCGTCGTCGCTCGATCAGGCGGGGCCGATCACGCGAACTGTGCGTGATGCCGCAATCATGCTGCGCTCAATGGCAGGATCTGATCCGAAGGATTCCACATCTGTGGATCGGGCGGTTCCCGACTACGAAGCTGCAATCGGCCGCTCGATCAAAGGTAAGAAGATCGGCATTCCCAAGGAGTACCGCCTCGACGGCATGTCCGGCGAGATTGAGGCGCTCTGGCAAAGCGGCATCGCATGGCTGCGCGGCGCCGGCGCCGAGATCGTCGACATTTCGCTGCCGCATACGAAGCAGGCGCTCCCCGCCTACTACATTGTCGCGCCAGCGGAGGCCTCGTCGAACCTCGCGCGCTATGACGGCGTGCGTTACGGATTGCGCGTACCGGGCAAAGACGTCGTCGAGATGTATGAGAAGACCCGCGCCGAAGGTTTCGGCCGCGAGGTGCGCCGCCGCATCATGATCGGCACGTACGTTCTCTCCGCAGGATATTACGACGCATATTATCTGCGGGCGCAGAAGGTCCGCACGCTGATCAAGCGCGATTTTGAGGAGGCGTTTGGCAAAGGCGTCGATGCGATCCTGACGCCGGCGACGCCGTCCGCGGCCTTCGCGATCGGCGAGAAGGGTTCGGCCGATCCGGTCGAGATGTATCTGAACGACATTTTCACGGTGACGGTGAATATGGCGGGTCTGCCGGGCATCGCCGTGCCCGGGGGGATCGACAAGGACGGGCTGCCGCTTGGATTGCAGCTGATCGGACGGCCTTTCGACGAAGAGATGCTGTTCTCACTCGCTCAGGTCATCGAGGAGGCGGCGCCGAAGATGCCGTGGCCGGAGCGCTGGTGGTGACTAGCGCAGCGTAATGTTGCGATAGATTTCGGCGAGCGGCAGCGTAATGCCGAGGACCGGCACCTGCACTGCGGCTTCTAGCCCTTCTAACAGATCAGGAGCATCCGGCCACGCGCCTTCGCTGCGCGTCCAGGCCCATACGCGGGCCTCGTCCTGCGCGCAGATCAGATACGTTCCGAGTTCCGGCAGGCTTTTGTATTCGTCGAGCTTCTCGTGAAAGTCGATATGCATGGTGGAAGGAGAGAGCACCTCGACGAGGAGCAGAGCATTACTCGTCGAGCGGGCATTCTCGCCGTTGAACGGCTCTATCATGATGTCGGCAAATCGAATGCTCTGGTCGCTTGTCTCGACCGCGAACTCGCCGCCGTGAATTCCAAAGGCCATCCTATTGAGGCGAGCGCCCAACGCGAGGATCACATTAGTGCAGATTTGCGAGTGCGGGCGCGTCACATAGGGCAGCATGACCACTCTCCCGTCGGCGAGCTCATGCTTGCGCTCCTGATGCTGGAGCCAATCGAAGAACTGAGCCTTATCCATGCGGACGTCGGTGCGGACGTTCATCGGACGCTTCCTGGCGGGTTTGCCCCGCATATTATATAGAGCAACCGATCAGGCCCAAAGCGGCCGTCTCCCCATGTCTTTGCCCTTCGCTTCGGAACTGAACGAGACCCCATAAACACACACGTGAAGCCCGCCAAGCTCATCAAGGGTGCGACAGGCGACTGGGAGATCATTGTCGGCATGGAAGTGCATGCCCAGGTGACCTCGCGCGCCAAGCTATTCTCCGGTGCCTCGACCGAATTCGGCGGCGAGCCGAACTCCCATGTCTCGTTGGTCGATGCGGCGATGCCCGGCATGCTGCCTGTGATCAATGCCGAATGCGTGGCGCAGGCGGTTCGGACCGGCCTTGGTCTCAAGGCGCAGATCAATCTGACTTCGGTCTTTGATCGGAAGAACTACTTCTATCCCGATCTGCCGCAGGGCTATCAGATTTCCCAATACAAAAGTCCGATTGTCGGCGAGGGCGAGGTGACGGTCGATGTCTCACCGACCGAGCAGATCCACGTCGGGATCGAGCGGCTGCATCTCGAGCAGGATGCCGGCAAGTCGCTGCACGATCAGTCCGCCAATGAGAGCTTCGTCGATCTCAACCGGTCCGGTGTCGCTCTGATGGAGATCGTCTCTAAGCCCGACCTGCGCTCGGCTGACGAGGCGCGTGCCTACGTCTCGAAGCTGCGCACGATCATGCGCTATCTCGGGACCTGCGACGGCAACATGGAACAGGGCTCTCTGCGTGCCGACGTGAATGTGTCGGTGCGGCGCCCGGGCGAGCCGCTCGGCACGCGCTGCGAGATCAAGAACGTCAACTCGATCCGCTTCATCGGCCAGGCGATTGAAACCGAAGCGCGCCGTCAGATCGGCATCATCGAGGATGGCGGGAAGATCGAGCAGGAGACGCGGCTGTTCGATGCCGCGCGCGGCGAGACACGTTCGATGCGTTCCAAGGAAGAAGCGCACGATTACCGCTATTTCCCCGATCCCGATCTCCTGCCGCTGGAATTCGATCAGGCCTATGTCGATGCGCTGGCGGCCGCGCTGCCGGAACTGCCGGACGCCAAACGCACACGCTTCATTGCCGACTACGGCTTGCCACCGTACG
>JAFAVH010000264.1 GCA_019242655.1 Methylobacteriaceae bacterium | reverse complement strand
GCAAGGTTGAAATCCGCCCGATGATGTATCTCGCGCTGTCATACGATCACCGTATCGTCGACGGCAAGGAGGCGGTGACATTCCTTGTGCGCGTGAAAGAAGCGTTGGAAGATCCGGCACGGCTCGTGCTCGATCTATGATGTCGGCGAAGCTCTACAGGCTAATCGGAGCTGACGGCAAAATTTACTTCAGCGAAAAACCCGGTACGCTCGGTGGTCACAAACGGCTGAAACTTTATGGCCGGCTCGATTGTGAGAGCGCGAGAAAGTACGTCGCCTTCGGTACTTATCAGAAAAGCCGCGTATTTTTCGCCGACGAAACAAACGCGATTGCAGCCGGGTACAAGCCCTGCGCCAGATGCTTACCCGCAAAGCGAAAGACGGGGAACGCTCGCGCGCGGGCGGGCAGCTCGTAACCCGAATGAGGTAGGGGGTGTCATGTCGCTTGAACTGAAGCTACTCGGGTGGAGCGTGGTCCTGCTCCTCGTGCAGATCGTCTTGCAGGCCGCAAGTGCGACGAGCGAAGTCGGTTTGCCTTACGCCATGACCTCACGCGACGACAATCGTCAGCCGCGTAGCGTCTATGCCGGCCGGTTCAAGCGCGCACTCGGTAATTTGCTCGAAACTTATCCGGCTTTTGTCGCACTAGCGCTCGGACTCGTCGTTAGCAACAAGGCAGGCGGCGTAGGCGCGATCGGCGCCGAGCTCTATCTTGCCGCGCGCGTTCTCTATCTCATCATCTACGCCGCCGGCATCTCCGTCCTGCGCACGTTGATTTGGGCGCTCTCGATCATCGGCTTGGTCATGATGCTGGTACGGTTCCTCGGCTGAACGAACGCACCTCGATCGCAGACTGCGGCATGGGTAAGGTCGTTGTCGTCACGGGCGGCAGTCGCGGGATCGGACGCGCAACGGTGATGCTGGCCGCAGCGCGCGGTTATGACATAGCATTCAGCTACGCATCGAACGCCGCAGCTGCCACAGAGGTTTCAAACGCGGTCGCCTCCAAAGACCGGCTCGTGCGTGCGGTCAAAGGTGACGTCGGCAAGGAAGAAGACGTCTTCTCCTTGTTTCAGGCGGCCGACGCGCTCGGTCAGATCGTTGGACTGGTCAACAATGCGGGCGTGGTTGACCGCACGCAGCGAGTCGATGAGATGTCAATGGCCCGGCTGACGCGCATGTTCATGATCAATGTCGTCGGCAGTTTTGTTGCTGCGCGTGAAGCCATCAAGCGGATGTCCACTAGGCATGGCGGCTCGGGCGGGGCCATCGTCAATCTGTCGTCGCTCGCCGCGCAACTTGGCGCAGCCAATACTTACGTCGACTATGCGGCGTCCAAAGGCGCCATCGAAACCTTTACATTGGGCCTTGCCCGCGAGGTGGCCGCAGAGGGCATTCGTGTCAATGCGGTCGCGCCGGGCATTATCGACACTGAGATTCATGCGAGCGGTGGCAACCCGGACCGTGCCGCGCAAATGGCTGGCACCGTGCCGATGCAACGTGCGGGCACCGCAGATGAGGTTGCGGCTGCCATCCTCTGGCTGCTTTCAGACGAGGCGTCCTACACGACGGGAACAGTGCTCACCGTCTCGGGCGGCCGCTGACCCAGCATAGCGCCGGCTTTCGTCTGTTCCTATATTCGAGTCATTCTTCCATAGGATCTACACTCCGGCTGCTGCGCGAGCTAAATCAGAAAGTCTCCAATGTCCTACGATCTCATCGTCATCGGCACCGGACCCGGCGGTTATGTCTGCGCGATTCGCGCCGCGCAGCTTGGAATGCGCGTTGCCGTCGTCGAGAAGTGGAAGACCTATGGCGGCACATGCCTGAATATCGGCTGCATTCCCTCGAAGGCGATGCTCTACGCGTCCGACATTTTCGACGAAGCAGGCCACAATTTTGCGCCGCTCGGCGTCGTGACCGGCGCGCCGAAGCTCGATCTTGAAGCAATGATGAAGCACAAGGCCGATACAGTCGCAGCGAACGTCAACGGCGTGGCGTTCCTGTTCAAGAAAAACAAGATCGAGGCGTTCATCGGGACGGGGCGCATCGCTGCGCCGGGCAAGGTCGAAGTCACATCAGAAGACGGCAAGACGCAGACACTTGAGACAAAGAACATCGTCATCGCCACCGGCTCGGATGTTGCAAGATTGCGTGACAAGGACGGGCAGGAGATCGAGATCGACGAGAAGACGATCGTCTCCTCGACGGGCGCGCTGGAATTTGCCTCGGTGCCGAAGACACTCGTCGTGGTGGGTGCCGGAATTATTGGCCTCGAACTTGGCTCGGTGTGGCGGCGTCTCGGCGCCGACGTGATCGTCATCGAGTTTCTTGATCGCATTCTTCCCGGCATGGACCTCGAAGTCTCCAAACAGTTCCAGCGCATGCTGGAGAAGCAGGGTTTCAAGTTCAATATGTCGAGCAAGGTCACCGGCGTCGTGAAGAAGGGCAAGGGCGCGAGCGTCACCTTCGAGCCTGTCGCCGGCGGCGAGGCGCAGACGGTCGATGCCGATAAGGTGCTGATCGCGACGGGCCGCGTCCCCTATACGAAAGGATTGGGGCTCGAGGAACTTGGCATCACGCTCGATCGCGAAAGGGTGCCGATCGACGCGCATTTCGCAACGAGCGTGCCCGGCATTTACGCTATTGGCGACGTCGTGCGCGGACCGATGCTCGCGCACAAAGCAGAGGACGAGGGTATTGCCGTCGCCGAGATCATTGCGGGCCAGGCGGGCCATGTAAATTACGAAGTCATCCCCGGCGTTGTTTACACGATGCCGGAGGTTGCCGCCGTCGGCGCGACAGAAGAAGAGTTAAAAGAGCGCGGCACGCGCTACAATGTCGGAAAATTTCCGTTCGCCGCCAACGGCCGGGCGCGTTCGATGCGCCACACCGAGGGCTTTGTCAAAGTGCTCGCCGACGCCGAAACAGACCGCGTCCTCGGCGTCCACATCATTGGCTTCGGCGCCGGCGAACTCATCGCCGAAGCGACACTCCTTATGGAATTCGGCGGCTCATCCGAGGATTTGGCGCGCACATGCCATGCGCATCCGACGATGTCGGAGGCCGTCAAGGAAGCGGCGATGGCAGTGGAAAAGCGCGCGATCCATATCTGAATCGCGCGCGGATTAAAATCGAGCGCTCGATTTAGTGGCGCGTCGTCTTCTTCTTGGTTTTCGCCGGGGCCGCAACGGGC
>JAFAVH010000118.1 GCA_019242655.1 Methylobacteriaceae bacterium | reverse complement strand
CGTGGCATTTCCGCCCTCGCTGGCTTTGCTCTCCTGATCCTGCTGGCAGTGCCGCTGCAATGGTTGGCGCTGCGCTGCAATTGGCCCCTAAAGCGCAGCTTGCCGCTCCTGTTCTGCCGCCTCACATGCTGGCTGCTTGGAATCAGGCCTCGGTTTCACGGAGGCACGAACGGGCATTCTCCCCAGATGATCGTTCCGAATCACGTCTCATGGACGGACGTGCTCGTCCTCGGCTGCCGCCAATCGCCCTTGCGGTTTGTGGCGAAGAGCGAGGTTGCGGGCTGGCCGCTCTTCGGAGCGATCGCCCGTCTCACCGGAACGATTTTCGTCGAGCGTCAGCGCCGCCGGTCCATCCTGCGCGTCAACGCGGCGCTTTGCGACCGGCTTGCTGCGGGCGAGGACGTAGTGGTGTTTGCCGAGGCAACGACCGGCAACGGCAGCCGTCTGAAGCGCTTCAACGCGCCGCACTTTGCCGCCCTGCGCGATTTCCTGGCTGCGCAGCCAGAGGTGCCCTGTGCGACCGTGACCCCGGTCGGATTGGCCTATGTCCGCCGCCACGGCTTACCCTTGGGACGGCTCGGCCGCTCCGAAATCGCCTGGTACGGCGATACCGCGCTCATTCCCCACCTCTGGATGCTGGTCACCCGCGGCGGCGTCGATTGCGATGTCAGCTACGGTGCGCCGATCCGTTTCGAGCGGGGCAGCGATCGTAAAGCCGTCGCCCGCGAAACTGAGGCCGCAGTCCGGCGCCTGGTTGTCCGCAGCCTGACCGGACGCGCCGCGCTACCGGACGAAAGCGTTGTGACCGAACCCGCGCCGCGCATACCTGAATTGCAGGCGGTCTGAGCGCCACCGGCAGGTTCTCATCACCTCCAAAACAGCGTAGAAGGCCGCTTGAGGAATTAGCCCAAGGGGCACATGAGCGAGTCGCTTGAACTGATCCGAGGTGAGGAGCATCCGAAGGCACCGGCACTGAGCAAACCGCGCGCATTCATCAAGTCATATGGCTGTCAGATGAACGTGTACGATGCCGAGCGTATGGGCGATATCCTGGCGCTGGAAGGCTACGACCTCGCCGACTCGGCCGACGCCGCCGATCTCGTCCTCCTTAATACCTGCCACATTCGCGAACGTGCTTCGGAGAAGGTGTTTTCCGAGCTCGGTCGGCTGCGCACGCTCAAGAAGGCGCGCGGCGCCGAAGGCCATGACATGCTGATCGGCGTTGCCGGCTGCGTGGCGCAAGCGGAAGGCCGCGAGATCATGCGGCGGCAAAGCGCCGTCGACCTCGTTGTCGGGCCGCAGAGCTACCACCGCCTTCCCGATCTGCTGCGGCGCGCACGCAACGGGCGCGTCGCCGAAACGGACTTCCCCGTCGAGGATAAATTTGCCGAATTGCCGCCTTTGTCCGAGCAGCGCATCCGGCAGCGCGGCGTCGCGGCGTTTGTCACCGTACAGGAAGGTTGCGACAAGTTCTGTACGTTCTGCGTCGTCCCCTACACGCGCGGCGCCGAATTCTCACGGCCCGTTGCGCAGGTCGTTGCGGATGTTGAGCGGTTGGCGCGTGCGGGCGTGCGCGAGGTCACGCTGCTTGGACAGAACGTCAATGCCTATCACGGCGAAGACGAGCGCGGCCGCACTTCTTCGCTTGCCCTACTGATCCGCCGGCTTGCCGAAATCCCCGGCATTTCACGCTTGCGGTATACGACGAGCCATCCCGCCGACATGAATGACGATCTTATCGCCGCGCATCGCGAGGTGCCGGCGCTCATGCCGTATCTGCATTTGCCGGTGCAATCGGGTTCCGATCGCGTGCTCGCAGCAATGAACCGCAAGCACGGCGCCGCGCATTACCTCGAAATCATCGGCAAAGTTCGCGACGCGCGGCCCGACATCGCGCTTTCCTCAGATTTCATCGTCGGCTTTCCCGGCGAAAGTGACGCCGATTTCGAAGCGACGCTCGCGATCATTCGCGCCGTCGATTACGCTGGCGCGTTCTCGTTCAAGTATTCGCGCCGCCCGGGCACGCCCGGCGCGGAGCGGCAGGATCAAATTGATGAAGCGGTGAAGGAAAAGCGCCTCGCGCGCTTGCAGGGACTTCTCGAAGAGCAGCGGCAGGCCTTCAACGCGGCGAGCGTCGGGCGTATTGCTGACGTGCTGATCGAAAAGAAAGGCCGACATTCCGGCCAGATCGCCGGCCGCACGCCTTACCTCCAGGCGATTCACCTTGATGGGCCGGAGGAATTGATCGGACAGATCGTGCCGGTTGAAATTGTCGCGACGGGTCCGAACTCTTTGGCAGGCCGGCGCGTCAACCACGGATCCTCGGCTGGAGAATGTCCGACTTGAGATCAGCTGATCGCGCCGCCGTGCGCCAGCGCCCCGAGCCTACACCTGGCGCGGAGTCCAGTCCGGTGTCCGCAGGTGAAGACTCTAACACGTGTGAAGTCACGCTCACCTTCGAGGACAATCGTTCGGCCTCGGTCGTGCTCGGACAATACGACCAAAACCTCGCCAAGCTTGAGCGTGCGCTCGGCGTGGTCGCCCATGCCAACGGCAACCATGTGACGCTAAAGGGCGAAACCGGTTCCTGCGAGCAGGCGCGCCGCGTACTGGAACTTTTGTATTCGCGCGCGGCATCCGGCCATGAGATCACGCTCGGCGATGTCGATGGCGCGGTGCAGGAAAGCCGGCTGCAGGGCTCGCTCTTCCCCGAAGAACGGCCAGTCGGACAAAGCGCGTTCGAGCAATTGTCGACGCGCAAACGCGGCTCGGTGCGTGCGCGCAACGCTGCCCAGCACGCCTATCTCCAAGCCATGCGCAGCCATGAATTGGTGTTTGCCGAGGGGCCTGCAGGCACGGGCAAGACGTGGCTCGCCGTCGGTTATGCGGTGAGCCTCCTCGAGCAGGGCAAGGTCGAGCGGCTGGTTCTGTCGCGTCCCGCGCTCGAAGCCGGCGAGCGTCTCGGATTTCTCCCGGGCGACATGCGCGAAAAGGTCGATCCGTATCTGCGTCCCATCTACGACGCGCTGCAGGATTTCATGGATGGCCGCATGGTCGAACGCGGCATGCAGACCGGCATGATCGAAGTCGCGCCGCTCGCCTTCATGCGCGGCCGCACGCTCGCCAATGCCTGCATCCTGCTCGATGAAGCGCAGAACGCGACGTCGATGCAGATGAAGATGTTCCTGACGCGTCTTGGCGAGAATTCGCGCATGATCGTCACCGGCGATCCGACGCAAACGGATTTGCCGCCGGGGCAGACTTCGGGACTGAGCGAAGCCATCGCCCTCTTATCGCGGGTCGAGGGCATCGGGCACGTTATTTTCCGCGAAGGCGACGTCGTGCGCCACGATCTCGTTCGCCGCATCGTCGGCGCGTATGAAGCTGCGTCACGCGCGCGGCATTCCGACGCCCATGAGCTTCCACGCGCGCGGCGAGGCTCGTCGTGACGATCGTAGTTGACGTGGAAGTCGCCGATACGGCGTGGCTGGCGGCGGGCGATGTCGAAAGCCTTGCGCAAGATGCGGTCGCCGCGACGCTGAGACGCGTCGGAACGCGCGTGTATCCCGACGCAGAGATCAGCATCCGCCTCTGCAACGATGATGAGATCCGCTCGCTCAATCTCGCCTGGCGCAATAAGGATAAAGCGACGAACGTGCTGTCGTTTCCTGCACCCGCCGGAAATCGTGGGCCTCTGCTCGGCGATATCGTCGTTGCCTTCGCCTATGTGTCCGAAGAGGCACGCGAAGCCGGCCGGTCGCTGCGGGATCATCTGAGCCATATGATCGTGCACGGTTTGCTTCACCTCCTTGGTTTCGATCACGAGAGCGCGGTCGACGCGGAGGAAATGGAGGGTTTGGAGCGCCGTATCCTCGTCGACCTCGGGATCGACGATCCGTATGCGGGCACGATGCCGGTCGAAAATCTCTCGGTTTCATCATGACCGAGACCGAGATCGAACGCGAAACGATCGGCGATGCACAAGCTGCGCCGCGTCCGAGTCTGCTCGAGCGTTTGCGCGGTCTGTTCGGCCTCGGGGGCGCCTCGATCCGCGACGACATCCAGATCGCGCTCGAAGATACTGCGGCGAGCGAGGATTTCTCGCCGCAAGAGCGGGCGATGCTCAAGAACGTGCTCAATCTGCACGAGCTCAGGGTGGAAGACGTAATGGTGCCGCGCGCCGACATCATCGCGGTTGGCCTTGACACGACGCTGCGCGAAGTTCTTTCGCTCTTCCGCACGGCCGGGCATTCGCGCCTGCCCGTGCACGCGGAGACGCTCGATGATCCGCGAGGGATGGTGCATATCCGCGACTTCCTCGACTATCTCGCTGCGAGCGCCGAGGCGGCAGTGGCGCTGAAGCGAAAGGGCGAAATGGCTCCTGAAACAGCGGCCAATGAGCCGGCGGGCATGACATATGCGTCCGCGCTCGATCTCAAGCTGCCGCTGGCGCAGGCAAACATCGTTCGACCGGTATTGTTTGCCCCGCCATCGATGCCGGCGCTCGATCTTCTCGTGAAGATGCAGGCGACGCGTACGCATATGGCGCTTGTCATCGACGAATATGGCGGAACGGACGGCCTCGTTTCGATCGAGGACATCGTTGAGATGATTGTCGGCGATATCGAGGACGAGCACGATCTCGAAGACGAGCCTGAGATTGCGCCCGCCGCCGATGGCACGTTCGCAATCGACGCGCGCGCGAGCCTGGAAGATGTCGCCAAGGCGGTCGGCACTCGCCTTGCCGGAGATGACATCGCCGAGGAAATCGACACGGTCGGCGGCCTCATCGCATCGATCGCCGGCCGCGTTCCGGTGCGCGGCGAGATCATCGCCGATACGACGCGGGGTATCGAATATGAGATTCTCGACGCCGATCCGCGGCGGGTGAAGCGGATCAAGCTGCACCTGCGCGGGCCCGAGAAGAACTCCGACGCAGAAGGGCGCGAAACAATCGCGACGTCAGGAAAGTGAAGGCTTAATCGAATTCCGATGGGTCGAATTCGCGGTGCGTGGAGCAGAACTCGCACGTCACGCCGATCTTGCCATTGTCTCCGACCATGTCGGCGCGTTCCTGCGGCGTGAATTGCCGCAGCATCGACGCGACCCGCTCCGTCGAGCAGCGGCAGACATCATGAATCGGCTGCGATTGAAAAACGCGCACGCCGCGTTCATGGAACAGCCGATAAAGCAGCCGCTCGCCCGAAAGTGTTGGGTCGACAAGCTCGTGATCCTCGACCGTGGCGACGAGCGCTTTACCTTCGGTCCACGCGTCGTCCTCGGCGGCAACATCGCCTGCGGCCGTGCCCTCCGGTGCGTCGCCGGGATGCAGATCGGCCTGTCGCCGGCGCTCCGGCGCTTCCGGCAGGAATTGCACGAGCAATCCGCCGGCGCGCCAAGTGGATCCCGAACCGGTCACGCTCTCAGCAACGGCGAGGCGAACGAATGTCGGGATTTGCTCGGATTGCCGGAAATAGCGATGCGCTGCCTCTTCGAAACCTTCGCCTTCGAGCGCAACGACACCCTGATAGCGCGCGAGGTCGCCGCCGCGTTCGATTGTGAAAGCCAAGTGGCCATGGCCGAGAAGATCGGCGGCGCTCGTGCGGCCTTGCGCGATCGCTTCGTCAAGTCGCGCTGCATCGTAACGCGCGAACGCGCGCAGCCGGTCGGGCGCATCGAAGTCGACAACAATCATGTCGACGATGCCGTCGGTGCGTGTCTGCATTTGGAAGCGGCCGTCGATCTTCAATGACGATCCGAGCAGAACCGTGAGGGCCGATGCCTCGCCTGCGAGACGCGCCACCGCACTCGGATAATCGTGGCGCGACAGGATGTGGTCGATCGCCGGCCCCAAACGCACGAGGCGGCCGCGCAGATCGAGGGGCGCGACGGCGAACGGTAGCACGGTGTCGTCATGGCCGCGGTCGGACACGAGCCGGCTCGCGCGAATTTCGGAGGCAGGCTGCATCAGCTTGCGGGCGCCTCGAAGCACCAGGACAGAATGCCCTTCTGTGCGTGCAGCCGGTTCTCGGCTTCGTCGAACACGACGGAATGCGGCCCGTCCATCACCTCGTCGGTGACTTCCTCGCCGCGATGCGCCGGCAGGCAATGCATGAAGATCGCGTCGCGATTTGCCGCCGCCATCAGTTTTGCGTTCACCTGATAAGGCGCAAGAAGGTTGTGACGTTGCTTCTCGTCGCGATCGCCCATCGACACCCAGCAATCGGTGACGATCGCATCGGCCTTATCGACGGCCTCGTAGGGATCGCTGGTCAGGCTGATACGCGTGTTATTGCTCTTCGCCCATTTGACGACCTGAGCCGGCGGCGCGAGTTCCGGCGGCGTTGCGATCCGCAGATCGAAATCGAGACGCGCTGCCGCGTGAATCCAGCTTGCCAGCACATTGTTGCCGTCGCCGCACCAGCAAATCCGGCGGCCTTTGATCGGCCCGCGATGCTCCTCGAAGGTCAAAACGTCGGCCATGACCTGCGTCGGATGCGAATTCTTCGTCAGCCCGTTGATGACCGGAACGGTGGCGTATTGCGCGAGTTCGAGGACATCCTTGTGCTTGAGCGTGCGGATCATGATCGCATCGACAAAACGCGACAGAACCCGCGCGGTATCGGCGATCGTCTCGCCGCGCCCGAGCTGCATCTCGCTGCCCGTCAGCCCGATCGTTTCGCCGCCGAGCTCGCGCATGGCGAGATCGAAGGACACGCGGGTGCGCGTCGACGGTCTGTCGAAAACCATCGCCAGCACCTTGCCGGCGAGCGGTTTGCCCGGCGCGAAGCGCCCGTTTGCCGCGCGCGCTTTCTTGATCGCGGCGGATTGGCTCAGGATCAGGCGAAGGTCGCTTGCCGACGTTTCCGATATGTCGAGGAAGTCGCGGCCGCGCTTCCGGCCGTTCGCCGAGCTCACTCCGCCGCTCCCCGCTGCGGAATCGATTGCTCGAGCTCGCTGCACGCGCGCGAGAGGCGATCGACGGCGTCGTTCACCTCATCGTCGCTGACGATCAGCGGCGGCAGAAGCCGCACGACATTGTCGCCGGCGGGAATGGAGAGAAGCTTCTCGGCGCGCGCGGCGGCAACGAAATCGGTGTTCGGCACGCGGGTCTTGATGCCGATCATCAGGCCTTCGCCGCGAATTTCCTCGATGATCGCGGGATGCCGGTCCTTCAACTCGGCGAGCCGTTGGCGCGCAAGCAGTCCCGTCTGAGCAACGTGCTCGACGAACCCCGGCGCGAGAACGATGTCGAGCACGGCGTTGCCGACCGCCATCGCCAGCGGATTGCCGCCATAGGTCGTGCCGTGCGTGCCGACAGTCATGCCGCGTCCGGCCTCTTGGCTGGTGAGACACGCACCGAGCGGGAAGCCGCCGCCGATGCCTTTGGCGATCGCCATAACGTCGGGCTCGATGCCGGCCCATTCATGCGCGAAGAGCTTGCCGGTGCGTCCCATGCCGGTCTGCACTTCGTCGAGCACGAGCAGGAGCTTGTGCTCGTCGCAAAGCCTACGCACCGCCTTGAGGAAGGACGGCGGCAGCATCTTCACGCCGCCTTCGCCCTGGATCGGCTCGATCAGGATCGCTGCGGTTTGCGGGCCGATCGCGCGCTTCAGCGCTTCGAGGTCGCCATACGGGACCTGATCGAAACCCTCGGCCTTCGGGCCGAAGCCTTCGAGATATTTTTGCGTACCGGCGGCGGCAAGCGTCGCCAAGGTGCGGCCATGGAAGGCGCCTTCGAAGCCGATGATGTGAAAGCGCTCAGGATGCCCCGTCACATATTGATAGCGCCGCGCGACCTTGATCGCGAGTTCGAGCGCCTCGGCGCCCGAATTCGTAAAGAACACGTAGTCGGCGAAGCTCACCTCGCAGAGTCGCTTGGCGAGGCGCTCGCCGTCGGGGATCTGGAACAGGTTTGATGTGTGCCAGAGCTTGCCCGCCTGTGCGGTCAATGCCTCGACGAGATGAGGGTGGGAATAGCCGAGAGAGGCGACCGCGATGCCGCCGCCGAAATCGAGATAGCGCTCGCCCTCGGTCGAGATGAGCCATGCGCCATCGCCCCGCTCGAAAGCGAGGTCGGCACGTGCGTAAGTCGGTAGCAGAGCCGAGATCAAGGGAATGCTCCAAGTGGAGGCGGAAGGCCCATTCGGGCCTCCAAAATCAAAGTGCCGCCCGCAAGGGACGGCATTTCTTCATGGGTTTCAATTTAGGTTCTTGACCCCGACTGGTCAAATGTGTGGCCGCCCTGCCATGCGTGGCGCGATTGCAGCATACGCGCCCGCAATCCCCAGCGATCCCTTGGGGAAAACAAAATCGGCTTGCCACGGACTCTTGCGCGTGATTCAACCCATAGAGTAATTGTCGGGGTGTCGGCCACGACATCTCGTGCGGCGGCGAATTCAGAAAGCGTAAAGGCGTGCAACGACACCGGTTTGCCCGGTGCAGCGGCGCGTCCCGGATTCGGCTTAACGACGCGTCCGGAGCGGCACACTTGCAGGAGGCCACATGTCCTGGACAGACGAGCGCGTCGAACTCTTGCGCAAGCTTTGGCAGGACGGATTGAGCGCGAGCCAGATTGCCGGCGAACTCGGCAACGGCATCACGCGCAACGCGGTGATTGGCAAGGTGCACCGGCTCGGCATGTCAGGGCGCGTAAAGCCGCCGAGTGCCGCGACCGCTCGCCCCCGTGCTTCAAAGCCGGCGCGTCCACCCGGGATGCTGTCGATGCGGCCGCTAACGCGTGGCAATACCGCGCTCGCGCATGACCTGAGGCCGATGGAATTGCCGCGCGCGCGGGTCGAAGAAGATGTTGTGGTCCCGCTGTCGGACCCGGTAACGATCACCGATCTTCGCGAGCATATGTGCCGGTGGCCGCTCGGCGATCCCACGACGCCGGAATTCCGCTTCTGCGGCGCAAGAACAGGCGAGACCGGCCCATACTGCGCGGGTCATTCGCGGATGGCCTACCAGCCGATGCAGGATCGCCGCCGCGACCGGGGATTAGCGCGGCTCGCCTGAGGCAACTCTCTTAGATCTGCTCGACTGCGACCACTTCCGGCACGAAATGATGCAGCAGGTTCTGGATGCCGTGCTTCAAAGTCGCGGTCGAGGATGGGCAACCTGAGCAGGCGCCTTTCATCGTTAGAAACACGGTTCCGTCGCGATAGCCCTTGAAGGTGATGTCGCCGCCGTCGCCGGCGACTGCCGGGCGCACGCGCGTCTCGATCAAATCCTTGATGGTCTCGACCGTCTCAGCATCTTCGGGTTCGAAGAACTCGTCGCCTGCGGGTGCGGTCGGCGGCGCCCCGTCGTCGCGCAGGAGCGGCGCGCCGGACATGTAGTGTTCCATTATCGCGCCGAGGATCGCCGGTTTCAGGTGCTCCCACTCGCCGGACTGCCGCGTCACTGCGATGAAATCGGAGCCATAAAAAACGCCCGAGACGCCTTCGACCGCAAAAAGCGCCGTGGCGAGCGGCGATTGCGCTGCCTCTTCCCGGGAACGGATATCGATCGGATCAGGCGCGACGATCCGGCCTGGAATAAACTTGAGCGTTGCCGGATTCGGGGTGGCTTCGGTCTGGATGAACATGCGGCGCCTCCGGCCGGTCTCGCGAGGGAATACTGCTCATGTGATTGTTTCCCCCCGCAAAAGCAAGCCGCGAAAGCTCCGCAGAGGTCTGCCTCGCTAGCGCAGGAAGCCGAGGATATCCTTCACCGCATCCATGTTGGGGCGCGCCAGCGCCCGCGCGCGATCGGCGCCGCGTTTCAGGACGCCATCGATATAGGCCTGATCGGCTTTAAGCCGTGTCATCTCCGCGGCAATCGGCCCGAGCTTGGCGACGGCCAAATCGACCAGCGCAGATTTGAACGTCGAGAATTGGCCGCCGCCATATTCCCCGAGCACCTGTTCGCGCGAACGATCCGATAAAGCGGCGTAAATGCCGACGAGATTGTCGGCTTCCGGGCGGCCGGCGAGGCCGCCGGTTTCGGAGGGCAGGGGTTCGGGATCTGTTTTGGCCTTGCGGATTTTCTGCGCAATCGCATCGGCGTCGTCGGTGAGGTTGATGCGCGAATAATCCGACGCGTCGGACTTCGACATCTTTTTCGACCCATCGCGCAAGCTCATGACGCGGGTGGCGGGTCCCTGGATCAAGGGTTCCGGCAAGGGAAAGAACGCGCTGCCATAACCGTGCTTCTCGATGCTTGCGGCAAAATCGTTGTTGAATTTTTGCGCGATGTCCCGCGAAAGCTCGAGATGTTGCT
>JAFAVH010000068.1 GCA_019242655.1 Methylobacteriaceae bacterium | reverse complement strand
GTTCGCTGCAGGCGGAGCCGATTTTGGTCAACCCGCCCTCCGACCCGAACATACGCAATCTCGCCGACAGCGCGATGCGCGCGGTTCGCCGCTGCAACCCGATGCACATTCCCGCGGCCTACATGCCCTATTACGAACAGTGGAAGGCGCGCGTCGTGCGCTTCGATCCGGAAGACATGCTCTGACGCGCCATTCTGATCAGGTTTCCCGCATGACGTCTTCTTTCACGCGCCGCTCGGCAACCGGCCTGCTTTTGGGAAGCGCGCTCGCCCCTGCTTTGCCGCTTCGCGCGCAGGAGCGCTATCTCGACGTGCGTCCGGGCGGGCAGTTCCGCCCGATCATGATCGCGGTGACGCATTTCGGCGGCGATCCGGATGCGGGCCGCATGCTCTCCGACATCATCACCAACAATTTCTCGCGCTCTGTCTTCTTGCAGCCGATCGATCCGAAGAGCTTCGTCGATCGCACGACAAATCCCGATCAGCCGCCGCAGATGGATGCGTGGCGCGTCGTCAACGCGCAATTCGTCGTGACCGGGCGAGGTCAACGCACCGGCGACGGGCGCCTCAAATCCGAGTTCCGTTTGTGGGATGTCAGCACGGGACAGCAGGTTGCCGGCCAGCAATACGTGACCGATCCCAACAATTCCCGGCGCGTCGCGCATATCATCTCGGATGCGATCTTTACGCGGATCACCGGCGAGAAAGGTTTCTTCGACACCCGCGTCGTCTTCATCGACGAGACCGGCTCGAAGGAGCGCCGCCGCAAACGCCTCGCCATCATGGATCAAGACGGGCAGAACGTGCGCTATCTCACGCGCGGCGACGAGCTTGTCGTGACGCCGCGCTTCTCGCCGTCGTCGCAGGACGTGACCTACATGTCGTTCGGTCAGGGCGATCCGCGCGTGTTCCTGTTGAACATCGAGACGGGGCAGCGCGAGGTCGTCGGCAATTTTCCGGGGATGACATTCGCGCCGCGCTTCGCGCCAGACGGCCAGCGCATCGTAATGTCGCTGACGCAAGGGACATCATCCAATCTCTATGTGATGGACCTGCGTTCGCGTAACACGACGCGGCTCACCGACACATCGGCGATCGATACATCGCCTTGTTACTCGCCGGACGGATCGCGCATCGTGTTCGAATCCGATCGCGGCGGCTCGCAGCAGATCTATGTCATGAGCGGCAGCGGCGGCGGCGCGCAGCGCATTTCATTCGGGCAAGGACGTTATTCGACGCCCGTCTGGTCGCCGAAAGGCGACTACATCGCCTTCACCAAACAGGGCCAGGGCTCGTTCGCGATCGGCGTGATGAAGCCGGACGGCTCCGGCGAGCGCATCCTTACCGAGGGTTATCACAACGAAGGGCCGACCTGGGCGCCGAACGGCCTCTACCTCATGTTTTTCCGCGATCCCGGCGGACAGTCCGGCGCGAAGATTTACATGATGGACGTGTTCGGCCGCGGCGAATTCCCGGTGCCGACGCCGTCCTTTGCGTCCGATCCGGCCTGGGGTCCGCTGTTGAGCTGAGGCGTTAGTGTCGGCCTTTCGTATCGACGAAAGCGCCTATGATCAACGCATGACTGAGCTTCTTGAACTTGTCATGAAATCGGCAAGCCAACTTCCGGCCGAGCGCCAGGATTACCTGGCGCGAGCGCTAATGAATCTGCTTGAAATTGATGCTTTAGCGCCAGAAGAAATCCATCCCGACGATCCCGCCGGAGTCATGCTAGGGTTCGCGCAGGCCGAAAAAGGACAAGTTGCGACGAGCGAAGAAGTCGACGCGGTATTTCGCAGTTTCGAGGAATGAAGATCGTCTTTACTGACGAAGCCATTCTAAATCTGCAGAGCATCGCCCCGCGTTACGGCTATCTCGTCTATTTCAAATTGTATGCCGAGCAAGATGAGGCGCGCATCCTGTTCATTCAGCATCCGAAGCAGCGCAGACGACTTCGAGATGAGTAATGATTAGTGCGCCATCCCCTTGACGATGCTCTCCGTCATCTTCTTGGCGTCGCCGAACAGCATCATCGTGTTGTCGCGGAAGAACAGCTCGTTCTCGACGCCGGCATAGCCGGAGCCCATGCCGCGCTTGATGAAGAGAACTGTCTTTGCTTTTTCGACATCGAGGATCGGCATGCCGAAAATCGGCGATTTCGGATCGGTCTTTGCCGCCGGATTGGTCACGTCGTTGGCGCCGATGACGAAGGCGACGTCCGCCTGGCCGAACTCGGAGTTGATGTCCTCCAGTTCGAATACCTCGTCATAGGGCACGTTCGCTTCGGCGAGCAGCACGTTCATGTGACCCGGCATGCGGCCGGCGACGGGATGGATCGCGTACTTCACCTCGACACCCTCTTTCTTGAGGATGTCGGCCATTTCGCGCAGCGAATGCTGCGCCTGCGCGACCGCCATGCCGTAGCCCGGCACGATGATCACCTTGCCGGCGTTCTGCATGATGAACGCGGCGTCGTCCGCCGAGCCCTGCTTCACCGGCCGCGTCTCGACGACGCCGGCGGCGCCTGTCGTCTCGCCGCCGAAGCCGCCGAGAATGACGGAGATGAACGAGCGGTTCATCCCCTTGCACATGATGTAGGAGAGGATCGCGCCCGACGAGCCGACAAGCGCGCCGGTGATGATCAGCGCGAGATTGCCGAGCGTGAAGCCGATGCCTGCGGCGGCCCATCCCGAATAGGAGTTCAGCATCGACACGACGACCGGCATGTCGGCGCCGCCGATCGGAATGATCAAGGTGACGCCGAGCACGAAGGAGACGAGCGCGATCAACAGGAAGACGAAATGGCTTTCCGTCTTCACGAAGACGGCGATCAGCACGATCAACAGAACGGCGAGCCCGATATTGAGCGCGTGACGCTGCGGCAGCATGATCGGCGCGCCGGACATGCGGCCGTCGAGCTTCAGGAATGCGATGACCGATCCGGTGAAGGTGATCGCGCCGATGGCGGCGCCGATCGACATTTCGACGAGGCTCGCGCCGTGGATGTCGCCCGGCACGCCGATGCCGAAAGCCTGCGGCGCGTAAAGCGCGCCCGCGGCGACAAGCACGGCGGCAAGACCGACCAGCGAGTGGAAGAAGGCGACGAGCTGCGGCATCTTCGTCATGACGATGCGCCGCGCCAAAACCGCGCCGAAGCCGCCGCCGAGGCCCATGCCGACGACCACGAGGATCCAGGCGGAGAGCCCAACCGGAGGGCGATAGGCGAGCGTGGTGACGATCGCGATCGCCATGCCGATCATGCCGAAGAGGTTGCCCTGCCGCGATGACGCCGGCGACGACAATCCGCGCAGCGCCAGGATGAACAGGACGCCCGAGACGAGATAAAGGACGGCGGCGAGGTTGGCGTTCATCGCGTCAGCCTTTTTTCTTGTACATGCCGAGCATGCGCTGTGTGACGAGGAAGCCGCCGAATATGTTCACCGACGCCAAGATCAGCGCAATGAAACCGAAAATGCGCGCCCATAACGGGCCGTCATCGCCGATGCGCGAGGCCTCGACGCCGACCGACAAAAGCGCGCCGACCACGATCACGGACGAGATCGCATTGGTGACGGACATGAGCGGCGTGTGCAGCGCCGGCGTCACCGACCAGACGACGTAGTAGCCGACGAAGATCGCCAAAACGAAAATCGCCAGGCGGAACACGAACGGATCGATCGCGCCGCCGGTCGCCGCGTGCGCGGCAGCGCCGCCTGCCGTCGCGATCTGATCGGCATAGACCTGCGCGGCATCCGCCGCTTGCCGCGCCGCGGCAGCTGCGGCCTGCGCGCGGTCATGAAGAATTTGGATGTCTTCGGTCGCCATGACGACTCCGTTGGAACGAGCGAGCGGCGCGCGTCACGCAGCCTGTTTTTGGAAAATCGGATTGACGAGCTGGCCGTCGCGGGTCAGCGCGGTCGCCTTTACGAGCTCGTCATCCCATTTGATCGCCAGCGACTTCGTCTCCTTGTCGATCAGCGTCTCGACAAAGGCGAGGAGGTTCTTTGCATAGAGCGCCGATGCGCTTGCCGGCAGCCGTCCGGGCAAGTTGAGCTGTCCGAGAACGCGCACGCCGTTCTCCGAAACGACAGTCTCGCCCGCACGCGCGCTCTCGACATTGCCGCCGCGCTCGACCGCGAGATCGACGATGACGGAGCCCGGCCGCATCGAGCGGATCATATCAGCGGTGATGAGGCGGGGCGCCGGGCGTCCCGGGATCAACGCCGTGGTGATGACGATATCCTGCTTGGCGATGTGCGATGCCGTCAGCGCCTGCTGCTTCGTCATATACTCCGGCGACATCTGCTTGGCGTAACCGCCGGCAGTCTGCGCCTGCTTGAATTCCTCGTCTTCGACGGCGAGGAATTTCGCGCCAAGCGATTCGACTTGCTCTTTCGTCGTCGGCCGCACGTCGGTCGCAGTGACGATCGCGCCAAGCCGTCGCGCGGTGGCGATCGCCTGCAAGCCGGCAACGCCGACGCCCATGATGAAAATGCGCGCGGCCGGAATCGTCCCCGCCGCCGTCATCATCATCGGGATGGCGCGGCCATATTCGGCGGCGCCGTCGATGACAGCGCGGTAACCGGCGAGGTTCGCCTGGCTCGAGAGCACGTCCATGACCTGTGCGCGGGTGATGCGCGGCATCAGCTCCATGGCGAAGGCCGTGACGCCGCGCCGGCCGAGATCGCCGACGGCGTCCTCGTTGCCATAGGGGTCCATGATGGCAATCACCGCCGCGCCGGGCTTGGTGCCTTCGACCTCGCCGCCGGAAGGGCGCTTGACCCTGAGCACGATGTCGGCGCCGGAAAGCGCCGACGCGGCATCGGGCGCGACCGTCGCTCCGGCCGACTGATAATCGGCATCCGTGATGCCGGACTTCATCCCGGCACCGGCCTGAACCGCGACCTCGGCGCCGAGTCCGACATATTTCTTCACGGTTTCGGGTGTCGCGGCGACCCGCGTTTCACTTGCATCGGGTTCGGTCGGGACGGCGATACGCATCAAAGTCTCCGCAGGGCTCGGGAACTTGCAAACGTCGGGCCGCGCAGGGCCGGTGGATCAAAGCGTCAGGAAAGCCAGGATGATGAGGATGATGACGACGTGGATCGAGCCCCATTTCATCAGCATGAGGAAGCGCCGATAGGTCTTCTCGTGCTCGGCATAGTCCATGTCCGCATGCCCGGTCGCGAGAACCTGCTGGTCCGCCATCTTCTTCTCCTTCGCGCCCGGTCCGGGCCTCTTTTTCGGTTCTAGAGCACGGGCTTGGCTGCGGCAACCAGCCCCTTACATTGGGGTCTCGTGTCCCGATATGAGTGGCAAAACCCTGGCTGCGGAGCCGCAATGGACAACAAAATCCCCGTAACCGTGCTCACCGGCTATCTCGGCGCCGGCAAGACGACGCTCTTGAACCGCATTCTCTCCGAGGATCACGGCCGCAAGTTCGCGGTCATCGTCAACGAGTTCGGCGAGATCGGCATCGACAACGACCTTGTGGTCGGCGCCGACGAAGAAGTCTTCGAGATGAATAACGGCTGCATCTGCTGCACCGTTCGCGGCGATCTGATCCGCATCGTCGAGGGCCTGATGAAGCGCAAGGGCAAGTTCGACGCGATCATCGTCGAGACGACCGGCCTCGCCGATCCCGCGCCGGTCGCGCAGACCTTCTTCGTCGACGCCGACGTGCAGGAAGCAGCGCGGCTCGATGCGGTGGTGACCGTCGCCGACGCCAAATGGCTCCTCGACCGGCTGAAGGACGCGCCCGAGGCGAAGAACCAGATCGCTTTCGCCGACGTGATCATTTTGAATAAGACCGACCTCGTCAGCAAAGACGAACTCGAAGAGGTCGAGGCACGCATCCGCGGCATCAACCCCTATGCGAAGCTGCATCGCGCCGTGCGCGCCGACGTGCCGCTCGACGCCGTGCTCGAGCGCAACGCCTTCGATCTTGATCGAATCCTCGAGATCGAGCCGGAATTTCTGCACACCGAGGCGGAACATCATCACGAGAATGGGCACGGCCATGATCATCGCCACGAGCATGATCACGACGGCCACGGCCATCACCACGATCATGCGCACGCGCACGGCGGCTTGAAACACTATCACGACGAGGAGATGCAATCGGTGTCCATCTCGATCGACGGCGACGTCGACCCCGAGCGCTTCATGCCGTGGATCAACGACATCACGCAGCGCGAGGGTCCGAACATCCTGCGCTCGAAGGGCATTCTCGCGTTCAAGAACGAGCCGAAGCGTTTCGTCTTTCAAGGCGTGCACATGATTTTGGATGGCGACGTGCAGCGTCCGTGGCGTCAGGACGAGCCGCGCAGGAGCCGCATCGTCTTTATCGGACGCAATCTGAAGGAAGATGAGCTCCGCCAGGGCTTTCTGGCCTGCGCGGCGTGAGCTGCGGCGCCGTAACCTTCTCGCCTGAGATGCGTTAGCGAGGCACCCGACACGTCCAGCTCATAGGGAAGGCCTACATGAGCATTTTCGGAAATATCATGTCGAAGATTTTCGGCCACGCGAACGCGGCGCCAAGTGGCGGCGCAGCGCCGACGCAGGCCGGCGCGGCTTCGACCCCATCCGCCGCACCCTCTTCCGCGGGAGGAACATCCTCGAGCAGCGCGGCTGCTTCGGCCGCACCAGCTTCTCCGGCCAGCGGCGCACAATCGGGCGCCAAACAGAATGTCGATGTCGCCGCCGTCTTGAACGGGCTCGCGGCAAAGAACAGTCAAAAGCTCGATTGGAAACATTCCATCGTCGACATGATGAAGCTGCTCGACATGGATTCGAGCCTCACGGCGCGGAAAGAGCTCGCAAAAGAGCTGCATTATTCCGGCGACACGAACGATTCCGCCGCAATGAACATCTGGCTGCACAAGCAGGTCATGCAGAAGCTTGCCGAGAACGGCGGCAAAGTGCCCGACGACCTCAAGCACTAGTGAATCGAGTCGGCATATTGACGCAGTAAATGTCTGGCAGGGGCGGTCATGCGCCGCCCCTCAATCACAGAAACTGCCGCTCTCAACTCCACCGCGCTCGTAGACGACACCGACTTTCTGTCCATCGACCGAGATCGAAAAATTCGACGCCGCCCCATTCTGATAAATGACGCTTACACGTGAGCCTGAGGCGGTCCAGCTGCCGACAACTCTTTTACCCAGTCCCGTGATCAACACGTAACGACCGTTCTGCCCGAAGCGTGCCTTGCCGCTGGGAAGACAAAGCCGATGTCCAGCTAACTCTCGTTCAGCGTCTCGCGCCTCTAAAGGAGCAGGCGGTAAGATCAAAACAAGCGAGACCGTTCCGCCGATTGCACAAGACGCGATCAGGCTTTTCGCAGTCATAAACCGCATCGCGAACGACATTCGCTGAGGCACATGCGATTTTTGGTGATGCACTTCTCGCGTACAACCCGGATTTTCGTACAGATGCCGGCTTGGCGCGTACAGCGATCCGCGCAAATCTGCCAACATGAATGCTCAGGTCCGGCCGGGCGGGCAAAGGCTTTAATTGGCAACGGCTGCTATCCAACAGCCCACCAAGATCGCGAGAAAAGGACGCGCGAGGATCATAAGCCGGCTCAGCGACTTCTAGTGTTGTTCGTTATGACGCGCGTATATGATTGCTGCACGCGATGCTGCATGCGCGCACGCAGCGCCTGCCGCCTCGCCATCCGCCGGCTCTTGCCGAGGGTGATGCCCGCAACGTTCTGAGCCGACGAAGCGGAGGCAGCGAGCGACGCGGCACGCGCGGGTTGAGCGCATGCCCCCAAAGACGCGCTGCCCCCTGCAATGGCTACGGATGTAAGCAGCGCGTACGCAACGCGCGTCATTGCTGGAAACATCAGATTGGTCTCCATAATTGCTCGTTTGTCTACGCCGCCACCCGCCCGCCAAGCTCGTCCTCAATATGCGCGCGGATGATTGCGTCGAAGCTGTCTTCCGCCTTGAAGCCCAATTCCTGTGCGCGGCGCGTCACGAATTTCTCCGGCCAGCCGCCGACGATGCGCTCGATGAGTTCGTCCGGCTCGTTGCGGATCAGCGCGACCGCCTTGTCACCGGCGACGCGGCGCAGCGCCTCGATCTGTTCGGCCACGGTCACCGAGACGCCCGGCATGGTCAGGCTGCGCCGCCATCCCATCTTCGACGTATCCATTGTCGCGGCATGGATGCAGAACGCGACTGCGGCGCGGGGACTCGCATGCGTGTGCCGCACCTTATCCGAGACCGGCAGCACCGCGCCTTTGCCGGCAAGCGGCTCGCGGATGATGTTGGAGAAAAAGCCCGACGCGGCGGCATTGGGCGTGCCCGGCCGCACGCAGATCGTCGGAAACCGCAAACCGACGCCATCGAAAAAGCCGCGCCGCGAATAATCTGCAAGCAGCAATTCGCCGACGGCTTTTTGCGTGCCGTAGCTGGTCAGCGGCGTCAGGTGGAACTCGTCGCCGATCCCGTCCGGGAACGGCGCACCGAACACCGCAGCGGACGAGGCGTAGACGAGGCGCGGTTTGTACGCGCCGCCGCTTGCGTGATGCTCGCGCCGGACCGCATCGAAGAGGAAGCGCGTTCCGTCGAAATTGACGGCATAGCCTTTGTCGAAATCGCGCTCGGCCTCGCCGGAGACGATCGCGGCGAGATGAAAGATCGTGTCAGGCTTGTCTGACACAAGCGCGCGCACGGCTGCGTCCTGTGAGATGTCCGCGGCGCCGGTTTTGATCGCAAAGCCGGCTTGCGGCGCTTTCGGCGCAACGACGTCGACCATGTGCAGCGACGCGATCGGCTTGCCGCCGAGCTTTCCTTCACGCGCGAGCCGCTCACAGAGCTTTCGGCCGATCATGCCGGCCGCGCC
>JAFAVH010000007.1 GCA_019242655.1 Methylobacteriaceae bacterium | reverse complement strand
CCGGCACCGTTGATCGACAGATTGCGGATGGTGACAGAACTGCCCGCCGGAAGCGCTGAACTGACGGTAATTCCGACAGTGCCCGAGGCGAGTATCGAACCAAGCCCCAGGCAATCGATGGTGATCGCCTTGGTGATCGTCACCGTTCCGAAGCCGCCTGGATCGAGGCAATCGATCTCGCCACCTGAGGTGGTCTTCGAAATCGCGCCCGCGAACGTCTTGCACGGAGCGGTCAAACTACACGGGTTGGCGTCGTCGCCCAAGCCGGAAACCCAGGTACGTGTTGCCTGCGCGTGTGCGGGCGTGCCGAGGAGCGGTGCCAGCAGAATACCCAGGAAAAACGTCGACAATAATAATCGCTTCATTTCAAGTCCTCCGTGCCTGGCGGTCACCCGCGCATGCGGCAAGCTTTGTTGGCGCGGCGAGAGGTCAATCTCGCCGCGCTGAGGAGAAACGTGTTCAGATCACTGCAGAGCGATGGTTCCGTTCGGCGCGCCCGGCGTGCCGTTGCCGGCATTGAGATTGGTTGCCGGACTGGTGGTCGCCACCGTGCCTCCGGCGGATGTGTTGATGCCGGTGCCGTTATCGGTGATGGCGGAGTAATACAAGTTGATCGTCGCCGGCCCGCCCGACGTGGCGACGCCGTTCACCGCCGAGTTCGACGCAACGCTGCGAACGAGATTGATCTCGGAAGCGCCGCCGCCACTGACGGCGAGAAAGCCGTTGTTGTTGTTGGAATGCGCAACGCTGTCCTCGACTGTCGCTTTGCCGCCATCTTCGACTCGCAGCCCATAAAGATTGCGATCGAGCTTCGTCTGGTAGAGCGACACGTTGGCGAGCACGCCGCCGGCAGGCTTCACCAGGATGCCGCCGCCCGCGGTGTTATCGCTGATCTGCGAATTGCGGACGAACAGGTTGGCGGCGGTCGTATTCTCGAAATCGATCGCCTGCGCCGAAAAGCTGAAGACTTGCACGTTTTCGAGATGCAGAGCGCCGCTGCCGGCCAGCCAGCGGATACCGTAGGTCCCAAGAGTGGTTCCGGCACCGTTGATCGACAGATTGCGGATGGTGACAGAACTGCCCGCCGGAAGCGCTGAACTGACGGTAATTCCGACAGTGCCCGAGGCGAGTATCGAACCAAGCCCTAGGCAATCGATGGTGATCGCCTTGGTGATCGTCACCGTTCCGAAACCGCCCGGATCGAGGCAATCGATTTCGCCACCTGAGGCGGTCTTCGAAATCGCGCCCGGAAATGTCTTGCACGGCGCCGTGCGGCTGCATGGATTGGCATCGTCGCCGGTGCCGGAAACCCAAGTGCGTGTCGCCTGTGCGTGTGCGGGCGTGCCGAGCAGCGGCGCCAGCAAAATCCCCAACATGAACGTCCAAAACAGTATTCGTTTCATTTTTAAGTCCTCCGTTCACAGCGGCTTTCCTATACTTTTCTCTAGCTGAAATAAAGCGATGCCGGCGGGGCATCGGAGCCTAGCGGCGGCGGCCATCAGACCCGCGAATGGCAGCCCGCTACCGCGCCCGCCCGCTGGAGCCCAGCCAGTTCCACCTCGCGGCTGCCCGTGGCACACATCGCCCATGTCCCTCGACGTTATCGATCTGCGCACCTTCTATGCCTCGGCCCTCGGCAAGGTCGCGCGCCGGTTCGTCTCGCTGCGCGTGCGCGCGCGCTGGCGCAACTGCACCGGCTTATCGGTCATGGGGATCGGCTATGCCTGCCCCTATCTCGATCTGTTCGTGCCCGAGGCGGTGCGGGTGCTCGCCTTCATGCCGGCAGAGCAGGGCGTCGTGAACTGGCCCTCGTCTGGCCGCTCGGCCTCGGCGCTCGTCGAGGCGACGATGATGCCGCTGCCGAATGCCTGCATCGACCACGTCCTCGTCGTCCATGCGCTGGAGAGCGGCGAGCATCCGCGCGCGCTCCTGGAGGAAATCTGGCGCATCCTGACGCCGGGCGGCCGCATGGTTCTGATCGTGCCGAATCGCGGGGGCTTGTGGGCGCGTTTCGACACGACGCCGTTCGGGCAGGGACAGCCCTATTCGCGCGGGCAGCTCCGCGACCTCATGCGTGAATGCCTGTTCTCGCCGACCTATTGGGGCGAGGCGCTCTACGTACCGCCCTTCGCGGGACGCTTCCTCTTGCGGCTCGCCGCCTTCTTCGAGCGGTTTGGCGGCCGCTTTTCGCTGCCCGGGGCGGGCGTGCATATCGTCGAGGCGACAAAGCAGGTCTACCGGCCGATCGGCGTTCGCCGCGCGGCGCGGCAGGTCGTGCGCCCGCTCGAACCGGTGCTGGCGCCGGTGCCGGCGGGCATGTCGCGAGATTGCTTGCCGAGGGGCGAGCGCGAGGGCTAGCTTTCGCCGCGCGCCGGCCGAATGCCGCCGGCAACAACAATTCCGGGAGGAAAATGAAAATGGACGCAGGCGGACCTGTCGCGCAGTTCGGCAATCGGCTGCGGGCCGGCGAAAAGCTGTTCATCGCCTGGTGCGGCATTCCCGAAGTGACAATTCCCGAGGCGCTGGTGCGCGACGGCTACGACGCCGCGCTTCTCGACATGCAGCACGGCGCCTACGATTTTCTGACGGCGACGCGCGCGATCGCGCAAGTGGCGCTTGCCGGCAAGCCGGCTTTGGTGCGCATTCCCGTCGGGCAGTTCGCGACGGCTTCGCGCGTGCTCGATTTCGGCGCGGCCGGAATCGTCGCGCCGATGGTGAATTCCGGCGACGACGCGCGGCGCTTCGCAAGTTTCGTCAAATTCCCGCCGATGGGCGATCGCAGCTGGGGCCCGCGTCACGCCCTGCCGCTGACCGGCATGGACCCGCAGACGTATCTGAAAGAGGGCAACGGCCTGCATCTCGCGATCGCGATGATCGAGACGCGCCAGGCACTCGGCGCCTTGGATGACATATTGAGCGTGCCGGGAATCGATGGCGTCCTCGTCGGGCCGTCGGATCTGTCGATCGCGCTGACAAATGGCGCGACCATCGATCCGCATCACGCCGAAGTCGAGAAGGCGCTTGATCACGTGCTCGCGCGCTGCAAGGAACATAAGAAGGTTGCGTCGCTCTTCTGCGTCGACGGCAAGCGCGCGAAGGAGATGAGCGCCAAGGGATTCCAATTGTGCTCGGTCTCGACGGACTCGCTCAGCCTGCGCGCCGGCGCAAAAGCGGAGCTCGCCGCCGCGCGCGGCTAGCGGCCCCGCATGAAGAAGCCGAAACCGGTTGGCGACCTAAATCTACGTGAGGCGCGCGCCGAGCATGAAAAGCTCGGCGCCGACATTTCCGAGCACGATAAGCGCTATTATCAAGACGACGCGCCTGTTGTCTCGGACGCCGAATACGATCGCCTGCGCCGGCGTTACGAGGCGCTCGAGCAGGCGTTCCCCGAGCTGTCGACGCCGGATTCGCTGACACGCAAGGTCGGCGCCAAACCCTCGGAAAAATTCAAGAAGGTGCGCCACAAAGTGCCGATGCTTTCGCTCGGCAACGCGTTTGCCGAAGAGGAAGTCGGCGAGTTCGTCGCGCGCGTGATCCGGTTTCTCGGGCTGCAAAAGCCGCCGGATTTCATCGCCGAGCCGAAAATTGACGGGCTCTCGTGCTCGCTGCGTTACGAAGGCGGCACGCTCGTCCAGGCGGCGACGCGCGGCGATGGATATGAAGGCGAGGATGTCACCGCCAACATTCGCACGATCAAGGAGGTGCCGCAGAAGCTGAAGGGCGCTCACACGCCCGACGTGCTCGAAGTGCGCGGCGAAGTCTATATGACGCATGCCGATTTTGCGGCGCTGAACGAGCGCCAGCGCGCCGCCGGCAAGCCGATCCTCGCCAATCCGCGCAATGGCGCGGCCGGCGCGCTGCGCCAGCTCGATCCGAAAATCACGGCGGAGCGGCCGCTGCATTTTTTCGCCTATTCCTGGGGAGATGTTAGCATGCCGCTGCCGGCGAAGACGCAGAGCGGTATGCTCGACTTCTTCCGCCGTTGCGGCTTGCCGACAAACGAGCTGACAAAGGTGTGTCGCTCTGTCGACGACATGCTCGCGCAATACCGCGCGATCGAGGCGGAGCGCTCGTCGCTCGGCTACGATATCGACGGCGTCGTCTACAAGGTCGATGCGGTCGATCTGCAGGACCGGCTCGGTTTTGTGTCGCGCACGCCACGTTGGGCGGTCGCGCACAAATTCCCAGCCGAGCAGGCGACGACGGTTCTGCGCGGAATCGAAATCCAGGTCGGCCGCACCGGCGCGCTGACGCCCGTCGCCCGCCTCGATCCGATAAATGTCGGCGGCGTCGTCGTGTCGAACGCGACGCTGCATAACGAGGATGAGATCGCGCGCAAGGACGTGCGCATCGGCGACACTGTGCGCATCCAACGCGCCGGCGACGTGATCCCGCAAATCCTCGAAGTTTTGAAAGAAAAGCGGCCGCGCGGCGCCAAGCCTTATGAGTTCCCGCAGGTCTGCCCGGTTTGCGGCTCGGCGGCGGTCCGCGAGACCGACGAGAAGGGCAATGAGGATGTCGTGCGGCGCTGCACCGGCAGTCTGATTTGCCCGGCACAAGCGGTCGAACGGCTGAAGCATTTCTGCTCGCGCAATGCGCTCGACATCGAGGGCCTCGGCGATAAGCAGATCGAGGCGTTTTTTTCCGAAGGCCTCATCCGCACCGCCGCCGACATATTCGCGCTGGCGACGCGCGATGCGAAAGCGGCGACGAAGCTCACGGAGCGCGAAGGCTACGGCGAGACGTCGGTGCGCAACCTGTTCGCTTCGATCGAAGCGCGCCGGCACCCGCCGCTTAACCGCTTCATCTACGCGCTCGGAATTCGCCATATCGGCGAAACGAATGCACGTAGGCTCGCGCGGCATTTCGGAACATTCGACGCACTGCGCAAGACGACGATGAAAGCGGCGGCGGATTTCGAAGCGCGCGCCGAGCTCGATTCAATCGGCGGCCTCGGCCCGGCGGCGATCAAGGCCGTCGTAGACTTCTTCGCCGAGCCGCACAACGAACAGGCGCTCGATGCGCTGCTCAAGGAAGTCACGCCGGAACCGATGGAGGCGGTCGAGACCTCGAGCCCCGTTGCAGGCAAGACGATCGTTTTCACCGGCTCGCTCGAGAAGATGACGCGCGAGGAAATCAAGGCGCAGGCCGAGCGGCTCGGTGCGAAAGTGTCCGGCAGCGTGTCGAGTAAGACCGATCTTATCGTGGCGGGACCGGGTGCCGGCTCCAAGCTCAATAAAGCGCGTGAGCTCGGCATCGAAATAATCGACGAGATGGCTTGGCTCAAGCGCATCGGCGCGGGATAGTCGCGCGGGAGGCAAGCTCATGGGCGACGCGCTGTTTGCGGGACTGAAGGTTCTCGATTGCGCAAGCTTTATTGCAGCGCCGGCGGCCGCGACGATCTTCGCCGATTTCGGCGCCGATGTGATCAAGATCGAGCCGCCGGGCGGCGACCCCTATCGCAAATTGCCTAAGATCAGGGGACAGCCGCATTGCGAAGACAATTACGCGTGGCTTCTGACCGACCGCAGCAAGCGCGGCCTCGCGCTCGATCTTATGAAGCCGAAAGCGCAGGCGGTTATGGCGCGTCTCGTCAAAACCGCTGACGTGTTCATCACCAATACGCCGCTACGCGCACGCAAACGGCTCGGTATTTCATACGAACAATTGGCGCCGCTGAATGAGCGGCTGATCTATGCGTCTTTCACCGGCTACGGCGAGACCGGCGAGGAGGCAAGCAAGCCGGGCTTTGATTCGAACGCCTACTGGGCGCGCTCGGGACTGATGAATGAGGTGAAGCCCGACGCAGAAAGCGCGCCGGCGCGTTCGATTGCCGGCATGGGGGACCATCCCGCTGCGCTCGCACTGTACAGCGGCATTGTCATGGCGCTTTACCGGCGCGAGAAGACCGGCAAAGGCGGCCACGTCGCAAGCTCATTGTTGGCCAACGGCTTCTGGTCGAACGGTGTGCCGATCCAGGCGAGATTCTGCGGCGCGACGTTCACGCCGCGTGTGCCGCGCGATCGCGCGCCGAATGCGCTCACCAATCAATACAAATGCCGCGATGGGCGCTGGCTGACGCTGTCGCTGCTCGACGAAGAGCGGGATTGGCCGCTGCTCCTGCGCGCCGTCGAGGAAGAGAGCCTCGAGCACGATCCGCGCTTTGCAACAAAGAACGCGCGCCACGCCAATTCGCGCGAACTCATTCTCATCTTCGACCACATCTTTCTCGCGCGCGATTTCGCCGAATGGCGCAGGCGGCTCGACGATGCGGGTCTTGTCTTCGGTTTCGTCGCGACGCTCGACGATGTCGTTGCCGACAAGCAAGCACGCGAGAACGGTTTCATCCTGCCGATTGCCGGGACGTCATTCGAGACGGTCGACAGCCCGATCTATCTCGATTCGGAGGAGAAGCGGCCTCCG
>JAFAVH010000302.1 GCA_019242655.1 Methylobacteriaceae bacterium | reverse complement strand
CGGATCCTGCCCAGGCAAGTGCAGCAGCGAGCGCCGCGACTGCGATAGATGTTCTCATTCTTGATCTCTCCCGATCCTTCATTGTTCAGACACCCAGATATTGATGCAGCTTTTCCATATTCGCCTGCAACTCGCTGTTGGCGAACGTATCGATGATCTTGCCGTGCTCCATCACGTAGTAGCGGTCGGCGACCGTCGAGGCGAAGCGGAAATTCTGCTCGACGAGCAGAATGGTGAAGCCCTGATCTTTCAGGCGCGCGATCGTCTTGCCGATCTGCTCGATGATAACGGGCGCGAGTCCTTCCGTCGGCTCGTCGAGAAGCAGGAGCCGCGCGCCGGTGCGCAAAATGCGGCCAATCGCCAGCATCTGCTGCTCGCCGCCGGAAAGCTTCGTACCCTGGCTCGTCAGGCGCTCTTTCAAATTGGGGAAGAGCTCGAAAATCTGATCGACCGAGAGGCCACCTGGCTTCACCTGCGGCGGCAGAAGCAGGTTTTCCTTCACGTCGAGACTGGCGAAAATCCCACGCTCTTCCGGGCAAAACGCGATGCCCATTTTGGCGATGCGATCGGAATTGGCGCGGATCGTTTCCTTGTCTTCGAAGCGCACCGAACCCTGACGCTTGCCGACAATGCCCATGATGGATTTGAGCGTTGTCGTCTTGCCGGCGCCATTGCGTCCGAGCAGCGTCACGACTTCGCCGGCACGGACATCGAAGTTCACGCCGTGCAGGATATGCGACTCGCCGTACCAGGCCTGCAATCCATCGATGGCGAGAAGGGCACCGTTCGCCTTAGGCATGACCGGCCCCAAGATAAGCCTGCTGCACTTCGGGGTTTTTTGACACTGTCGCGTAATTGCCTTCGGCAAGGACGTGGCCGCGCGTCAAGACGGTGATCGTGTCGGAGAGATTGGCGACGACATTGAGATTGTGTTCGACCATCAGAATGGTGCGATTGGCGGAGACGCGCTTCACCAGCTTCGCGACGTTGTCGATGTCTTCATGTCCCATGCCTGCCATCGGCTCGTCGAGCAGCAGCATCTCCGGATCAAGCGCGAGCGTTGTGGCGATCTCGAGTGCGCGCTTGCGCCCATAGGGCATCTCGACGGCGGCCGTTCGCGCGAACTCGGTCAACCCGACATCGGCGAGCAGCTGATGGGCGCGGCTATTCAGCGACTTCAACGTCTTTTTCGAGCGCCAGAAATCGAAGGAATCGCCGCGGCTGCGCTGCAGGGCGATGCGCACATTCTCGAGCGCGGTCAGATGCGGAAACACTGCCGAGATCTGGAAGGACCGCACCAGCCCGAGCCGCGCGACGTCGGCAGGCTTCAACGCCGTAATGTCGCGATCCTTGTAGACGATGCGCCCGCGCGTCGGATTGAGAAACTTCGTAAGAAGATTGAAGCAGGTCGTCTTGCCCGCGCCGTTCGGTCCGATCAGCGCGTGGATCGTGCCGCGCTTGACGCGCAGGTTCACGTCCTGCACCGCCGTGAAGCCGGCAAATTCCTTCGTCAAGCCCTCGGTCACGAGGACGTAATCGTCACTCACGCGCACCTGCCTCCCCGAACCGGCGCTGTTGATCGGCGCTCGTTGTTGCAGCCAGCCTAATCAGGCGCGGCGCGCATAATCAAGGGGAGGGCGGTCAGATGACCCAGTCTTCGCGAACGAGGGTTTCGGCGAAGAGGACGGCGCGGATGCGTGCCGCGAAATCGCGCAAATGCGGGTTCTCGCGGCTGCGCGGATGCGGGACATCGATCTCGAGCGAAATCTTCACTTCGCCGGGATGGCCACCGAGCGCCACGACACGATCGGCAAGATAGACCGCTTCGTCGATATCATGCGTGACGAAAAGAACCGTCTGACCGGACGCGCTCTGCACGCGGATGAGTTCGTCTTGAAGGCCCTCCCGCGTCTGCACATCGAGGGCGCTGAACGGCTCATCCATGAGCAGGATGGCAGGGCGCACTGCGAGCGCCCGCGCAAGCGCGACGCGCTGGCGTTGGCCGCCGGAGAGCTGATGCGGGAAACGGCCGGCAACGTCACGCAAGCCGACGCCCGCGAGCGTTGCAAGCGCACGCTCGCGGCGCTCGGCGCGCGAGAGCTGCGTCTTCTCCAGGCCGAAGCAGACATTGGCGAGGATTCGCCGCCACGGAAGCAAGCGCGAATCCTGGAATACCAGCGCCATCGCGCGCTCGGCTTTGACATCGGGATTGAGCCGCACCGTGCCGGCAGAGGGTGTGGCCAAGCCGATCAAGACACGCAGCAGCGTGGACTTGCCGACGCCGGAGGGACCGACAATTGCGACGAACTCGCCCGGTGCGATCTTGAGATCGAGTTCGTGCAAGACTTCGGTGCGGACCCCGCCTTGATCGAAGGCGATGCTCAGCCCCTCGATGTCGATCACGCTGTCCAAATCACGCCTTCCAAAGTCATACTTTCCAAAGTCATGCCTTCCACGCGAGCAGCCGCGACTGGAGGAAAACGAAGACGGTGTCGACGAGGCCGTACAGTGCCGCCATGGTCAGCATGTAGACGACGACGATGTCGGTCGCGAGCAGGCTCGAGGCCTGCTGCATCCGCTGACCGAGCCCGCTGACGCCGAACAGCTCGGACGCGACGACCGCCATCCAGGCCTGACCGAGCGCGGTGCGCACGCCGATGAGGATGCCGGGCAGCGCGGCTGGGAACAGCACCTTGACGAGCTTTTCCGGGCCGGACTTGAAGCCAAACGCTTCGGCGACCTCGATGAGGTCGCGGTCGACGCCGCGGATCGCTCCCTGCGCGGCGAAGAACACGATCCAAAAGCAGCCGATGGCGATGATGAAGACCGCCGCCGTCTGATCGATGCCGAACCAGAGGATCGCGAACGGCACCCAGGCGAGGCCCGGGATCGGCCGCAGCACCCGCACGATCCAGGCAAGCGTCCAATCGAAGGGCCGGTACATGCCGGTTGCGACGCCGAGCACGATTCCGAATCCGGTGCCGCAGGCAAGGCCGATCGCATAGTGCCACAGGCTGAAGAGGACGGAATCGCCCCAGATGCCGCTCTTGGCTTCGCGCAGAAAAGCGGCGGGCAATTGGCTCGGGGCGGGGAGCAGAGTCGGCGGCAAAAGGCCGAGCCGCGGGATCGCCTCCCAGATTCCGAGAAAAAGTGCGAGCCCGACCGCCGCCAAGAAGTAGGGCGTCGCGCCCCGCATCGATCAATCCGCCGCGTCTATTTGCCGGCCGTCGCCTTCACATAGAAGGAGGGGTCGAACAAGCCTTCGAGCGGATATTCCTTGTCGAGCGTGCCGATTTTGACCTGATAGGCCTGCATCTCGCGGACGGAATCGACGATCGCGCGCGGGTCGGCGGTGAATTTCGAGGCGGGCGAGGAAAGCGACTTCAGGATGGTCGGCTCGTCGACGATGCCCTTTCCGAGCGCGGCCTCGATCGCCGGAACAGCCTTCTGCGGCTCTTTCTGAATGATCGCGGTCGCCTGCACGATGGCGTCGACGAGCTTTTGCACGCTGTCGGGATTCTTGGTCAGGAACGCGCCGGCGACCGCGACAACGGTTCCCGGCTGATTCTTAAACATCTCGCCGCCGTAAGCGACGACCTTGATGCGCGGGTCGCGCTGCTCCGACACCGTGATTGCCGGCTCGCGCAGGGTCGAGCCGTCGACGGCGCCGGCAAGCAACGCCTGCTGCGTCGCGTCGATGCCCATCGTGACGATCTCGTAATCGGCCTTCGGCACATGCGCGATCTCGTCGAGCCAATGGACGAGCGTCGTGTGCGGCACCGAGCCCGGCGGCTGCGTCGCCATGCGCGCGGCTTTGCCGGTCGCGGCGTGAAAAGCCTTGAAAGCATCGGCAGATGACATGCCTTGCTTGAAGTAGGGCGCGAACTTGCCGCCGATCGTCACCGTCATCTCTTCGATCGCGGTTGCGGTGACGACCTTGACCTCGACTCCCTTGGAGCGTGCGACCGCGAGCGGCGCGACGCCGCCGACATAGACGTCGAGCGTTCCCGAGGCGAGCGCCTGGATCATCGTCGGCCCCGAGTCGAACGCGGTGAAGCGTGGCGCAAAACCGGCGGCTTTCAGCAAGCCGAGCTGGTCGGCGACGAAAATCTGCGATGTGCCGAGGACCGGGATAAAGCCGACGCGAAGCGGGCTCGTCTGCGCCGCCGCGGCCGATGCGGTCACACAGGCGAGAAGCGCGAAAAAGCACCTCAACTTCATGCGATTACCTGAAACACCTCGTCCTAAACGGAAACAGCCGAAGTCGCCGACCGCGTCGGAACTTCGGCTGTTCGGGGTGCAGTCGCGGCTTAGAGCCAGCGCCGCGGGCCGGGGCCGCCGGGGCCGTCGACATAACCTTTGCCGGCGATGAGGTGATAGATGAACAGCACGATCACCGAGCCGACAATCGCGCCGATGAATCCGGCGCCCTGATCGGCCCGATACCAGCCGAGTGCCTGTCCGAGCCACGTCGCGACGAAGGCGCCGATGATGCCGAGGATGCAGGTCAGGATGAAGCCCTGCGGATTGTTAGGCGCCGGGGATATCCAGCGTGCGACCAGGCCGGCGAGGAAGCCGATGATGATGATCCAGATGTAGTACATGCGAGTCCCCTTGAAGCTCTGCCGAGCGGAACGTGACAATAGGGCCGCTGGTTTCCGGGTAAAGCGTCTCAGCTGCGCTTCAACGCGATTCCGCGTCCGGCAGCTTTTGGCCAGGGCAGGTCGGCTGTCGTCGCGGCGATTGCCGCGATGGCAGTCTGTTGCTCCGGCAGGAACGACGCCGCGCGCGGTTTCTCCCCGGATTGGTCGACGCAGAGGTAGACCTGCTCGCTGCTTGCGACCAGCACGCCCTCGCTATTGTGCATCTCGAACCAAATGCGCAGTCGCTTCGCATCGTGCTCGAGTATCCGCGCGTCGGCGGTGAGAACTTCGCCCTGCTTCGCCTCGTGATGATAGTGGATGGTCAAGGTCGTCGTGTAGATCGTGCGGTCGGTCCGCTCCCGGCGCTGCGTCTCGAGGCCGATCGCCTCCAAAAGCTTGTCGCCGGTGCGGCTGAAGACGAGCGCGTAATAGGCGTCGTTCATATGGCCGTTATGGTCGATCCAGGCGGGATCGACCGAGGTCGTAAAGAGCGGCGGCCGCGCGTTCATTTGGGATTTCCGTCAGGCGTCTCCGCCAATTCATAGACCTGCAGCACACCATTCGGCAGAGGCACCGGGCGTAGCCAGGACGGAACGTCACCGCGCTGCAGCCGCGCCAGCAATCCGTCCGGCGCGCGCGTCACGATCGAGAGCACCTCGTCCTGCCCGCGGCAGGAAACCAGATATCGTGCGCCCGTGTCGCGCAGCCGGATTTCGGCCTCGCCGATCGGGCCTTCGAATATGTCGATCGCGGCTCTGTTGCCGTGGTTGTCGCGGTGATAGGCGCCGGCGAGCACGCTGTGATGGGTCAGCGCCAGGAGATAGCCGCCGCTGTCGATCGGCGCGAGCAGCAGCGACGGCGGCAGAGCGTTCAGCGCCTGCAGCGTCTCGGGACGTAGACAGGGTGCGCCGTCGCTCGCGCCGCTTGCGGGGCCGGCGGTAACCGGGATGCGTTGGCCCCTCGCCTCCGGCAATAGCGCCATGTAGGTCGACGCTGCGAACGGCAGGCAGAAAACCAGGGTCCAGACCGGCGCCTTGACCGAATGTATGCGCCCGGCCGCCCACGCGGCGAGCCGGATGCTCGCTGCGCCGCCGGTGATGGCGGCGAGCGGCGCGGCAAAGGCGAAATATCGGATCTGCCACGCGCACATCCCGGCGCCGGCGAGCAGAAGCGCGGTCAGGAACCACCATT
>JAFAVH010000140.1 GCA_019242655.1 Methylobacteriaceae bacterium | reverse complement strand
TGGAAAATTACCAGAACCCGGATGGCTCCGTCACAGTGCCGGAGGTTTTGCGGCCCTATATGGGCGGGCTGGAGAGAATCGAGGCGGCAGGCTAACGCTTGCCGCTCTCCCTCCTTGCAGGGGAGGGTGCCGAGCAAATGCGAGGCGGGTGGGGTCTGACGCATCTTTGCGACTGACACTCTGTCCCCACCCTCGTTCTCTCCCCTCCGGGGAGGGAGACGCAAAACGAGCAAGCCGAGGGCGCCGAAAAACGCAATGCGCATTCTGATCACCAATGACGACGGCATCCATTCGCCGGGCCTCGATCTGCTCGAGCGTATCGCGCGAACGCTATCGGATGACGTCTACGTCATCGCGCCTGAATACGATCAGTCGGGCGTCGCGCATTCGCTGTCGCTCAACGATCCTTTGCGTCTGCGCGAAGTCTCGCCGCGCCATTTCGCGGTGAAGGGCACGCCGACCGATTGCATCATCATGGGCGTGCGCTCCGTCCTGCATGACAAGAAGCCCGATCTCGTCCTCTCCGGCGTCAATCGCGGCTCGAATGTTGCGGAGGATGTCACCTATTCGGGCACGATCGCCGGCGCGATGGAGGGCACGATCCTTGGCGTGCCGTCCGTCGCGCTGTCGCAAGCCTACGGGCCGGTCAGCGGCCGCTTCAATCCGCATTGGGAATGCGCCGAGACGCATGCGCCGATCGTTCTCAAGCAGCTGCTCGACGAGGGCATTGCGTCCGGCACGCTGATCAACATCAACTTCCCGGATTGTCCGCCAGATCAGGTAAAGGGCATCGCGGTGACGGTGCAAGGCCGCCGCGACGCCGAACTCTTGAGGATCGATGCGCGCCACGATGGGCGCGGCATTCCCTATTATTGGATCGCCTTTCAGCGCGGCACGTTCACGCCGGGCAAGGGCACCGATCTGGAAGCGCTCGCGGCGAAGAAAATTTCTTTGACGCCGCTCAGGCTCGATCTCACCGACGAGAATGAAGTGACGCGCTATGCGCAGGCATTTGCGGAGAAAAAGCCCGAGCCGAAGCGGGTGCGGGCTGGCCGATAATCTTTTCGGCAAAAGCGTTCGCAGGAATGCCGCTCTTGACAAGACTGTGAATTTAGTCCTACATAACGCCGTTCCCGCCCACCTGAAAAGGGCATCGCCGTTTCGGTTGCGGCGGTGCGGGCGGGAAACGGCCCCCGCGGTGCACGGTTTAACCGGACCAGCACCTCGGGAGGCTTTCGCAAACGCTGTATGCTTCGCAAGAGCATGCGGCGAGTGGCCCGTCCGTCCGGCACTACGACCGGTCTGGGGTGGATTGCCCCTGGGGATGGATCGGCTCTCAAGCCGATTCGTGGAAGAGTGGGACGCGAGAACCTGAAAGACGCCGACACGTGGACGCCGGGGAACCGGCTTTTTGTTGAAGCTTCAGGATCGGTGACCCGGCGTCCCGTGTCCTTTCTCCCGCACGTTCGCGCGAGCGCCGCGCAACAAGGATGACGCACGCCTGCGTGAGAAATGAGCGAGTCGCTCACCCCTCATGACGTCCGACCGCACTTCGTGAAAGCGGAATTCCACAAGAAGCCACGAAGTTATGACTGGAGTTCCGGTCGACGCTCTCGCTTCGCCGGGAATGACACACCCTGATGCTCTCTAACACCACGATCGAGAACCGCGCCGCGCTGCTCTTGAAGCTTCGCACGCAAGGCTTTCGCAACATCGACATCCTGCGTGCGATCGAGAAGGTCCCGCGCGAGGCTTTCGTGCCGCATCAGCTCGCCGATCTCGCGCAGCGCGATTTGCCGCTGCCGATCGCCTGCGGCCAGACGATGAGCGAGCCGAGCCTCGTCGCGCGCATGCTCGAGGCGCTCGATATTCATCGCGAGCATCGCGTGCTCGAGATCGGTGCCGGGTCGGGTTATGTCACCGCAATCCTTGCGCTCCTGGCGAAGGATGTCGTCTCAATCGAGCGCTTCCACACGCTCGCCGCCGGCGCGCGCACGCGCTTCGAGCAATTGCGCATCGCCAACGTGGACCTCGTTTGCGCCGATGGGTTCACGGCCGAACTTGCCGGTCCGTTCGATCGCATCCTCGTTCATCTATCTCTCGGCGATGCGCCCGTGCACTTTGTCGATCTGCTCGCGCCGAGCGGCGTGCTCGTCTACGGGCGCGCCACGGGGCAGGGGAGCGCGCCGCACCTGATGCGCCTCGCCCGTAATCCGCAGGGGGAAATCGAAGAGATGGATTGTGGTCCTTGCATCTTGCCAAAGCCGCTCACCGGGATCGCCGCAGCGCTCTAAGTTAAAATTCCCGGTTTTTTGCTGAACGGGCATTCATCACGAACGCTTCCTTAACCCGCCGACGCTCTAATCGGTCCCGTCATGTGTTTCGTGTGGGTTGGCGTGATGAGTGCAGGAGTGCGTTCTTACCGCGGCGCGGTTCAAGTCGCTTTGGCCAGTGCGGCCGTGGCCCTTCTCGGCGGGTGCGCGTCCGATTCGACGCGGCTGTCGGATCCCTTCTCCAATCCTTTCTCAACCGCCTCGCGCGACGTAGATCGCGCGCCGACCGCGACGATTCCCGACGACATGCCGGCGCGCAGCGGTGGTTTCCAATCCGGACCGATCCAATCGACTCCGTTACCCGCGCCGCAATACGGCGCCGCGCCGCAGAGTCAGCCAGCCTACGTTCCGCCACAGCACGTCGCGCAGGGCGCCGGCGTCGCCGGCAATTGGTCGGCGCAGGGCGGCGCGCAGATAACGGTCGGCTATGGCGAGACCGCCTCGATGCTCGCCGGCCGCTACGGCGTGCCGACCGATGCGCTGTTGCGGGTTAACGGCTTCACCTCGGCTGGCCAGGTCAAGCAGGGCACCCGTCTGACGATCCCCGTCTACAGCGCCAATGCCGCAGCGCCGTCGCGTGTTGCCGCCACAGTCACGCCGATGCACGGCAAGCCCGCGGCGCCGGCAAAGATCGTTGCGGGCAAAGAGCAGCCGAAATTCGTCATGGTCAAAGGCCCCGGCGGCAAGATCATGAAGATGGAGGCGGCGCAGCCGGCCAAGGCCCCGGCTATTAAGGCGAAGAGCGCTGAGGCTCCCGCGCAGCAGGCGAAAACCGCAGAATTACGTCAGCCCGCTTCGCCGGTGGCTATCGCACCCGCATCCGGAAAGGTCGCGAAAATCGAGACGACGCCCGCTCCCGCGCCGAAAGTGCAGCAGGCGATCGTGAAGCCTGCCGTCGACCCGCAGCCAACGGCCAGCCTTCCGAAAACCGAGGTCGCGGCTGCCAATCCCGAATTCCGCTGGCCGGCCCGCGGCCGGGTCATTCGCGGCTTCAGCGGCAATGACGGCATCAACATCGCGGTGCCGGAGGGCACGGCGGTGAAGGCGGCCGACGATGGCGTCGTCGCTTATGCCGGCAACGAGCTTAAAGGTTACGGCAATCTCGTCCTGATCCGCCATTCCAACGGGTTCGTCTCGGCCTATGCCAACAACAGCACGCTCGACGTGAAGCGCGGCGAGCAGGTGAAGCGCGGTCAGACGATCGCGAAATCCGGGCAGACCGGCAACGTCGCGACGCCGCAGCTGCACTTCGAGCTGCGCAAAGGCTCGACCCCGGTCGATCCGACCCAGTACCTCGCCGGCCTCTGAGCCGCGAAAGTTCCCCTTCCGGTTCCGCGAGACACTGAGCGGGAGGGTTCAGGCGGCGGGTCCTAAGCCGGGCCCGCCGCCTGTCTATTTGCGGAACGCAGATCACGAATGCGTCAGTGCATGGACCTTGGCTGTGGCTCGGACGTTTGTTGGATGATCATCCGCAAATTAGGGGCCGATCATGAAATCCACCGCAATCATTTCCGCCGCTGCTTTCCTCATCCTCGCCGGATCGGCTTTCGCGCAAAACGAGGGCAACCCCGTCAGCGGGCTCGGTGACGCGCGCGCGCAAGACCAGCCGAGCTCTGTCGGCATCAACAACGGATACGACACCCGAAGCGTAACGCCGGTCCCCCTCAGTCCCGATCTCGAGGGCCGCTCCACGACAACCCGCAACCAGCGCCGTTATCGGGAGTGAACGGAGACTTAGTCGGGCGGATGCTGAGGGATGCGGCTTGATTAAAAAATCCGCATCGCATCAAAGGGCGCGATGCAACACCCGGCACGCCCGCTCGATTCAGTAGGCACGCTGATCATATTCGGCCTCTGTGCGAGCTGGGGCCTGAACCAGGTTGCCGCGAAAGTCGCACTCGCCGATATTCCGCCCCTGACGCAGGCGACGCTCCGTTCGGTCGGCGCGACAATCGTGCTCGGTGCTATCGGCGTCTGGCGCGAACCGACATTGTTTGCGCGCGACCGCACGCTGCCTGCCGGCATTTTTTGCGGCATCTGCTTCGCGCTGGAATTCGTGGCGCTCTACGTCGGCCTGCAATGGACGACCGCGACCCACGCGGTGCTCTTCCTTTATTCAGCGCCGTTTTTCGTAGCGCTGGGCCTGCCGCTGATCACGCCGACCGAGCGCCTGACGCCGCTGCAATGGACCGGTCTCGCGCTGTCCTTCATCGGCGTCGCGTTAGCACTCGGGATCAGCGGCCAGATTTCGCACGAGATGCTGCTCGGCGATCTTCTGACATTGCTCGCCGGCGCGCTCTGGGGCGCAACGACTCTGATCCTCAAGGGCACGCGGCTTCGCGGTACTCGCCCGATCAAGGCGTTGCTCTATCAGCTTGCGGTCTCGGCGGTCCTGCTCGGCATTGGTGTCGTCTTGTTCCGTGAGCACGTGCCGACGCAGATTTCCGCCATTAGCTGGGGAAGTCTTGCCTATCAGACGCTTTGGATCGTCTGTATCACCTACATTGCGTGGTTCTGGATGATCTCGCATTATCGCGCTGGCGAACTCTCCGCCTTCACATTTCTGACGCCGATTTTCGGCGTGGCGGCGGGGCATTTCATGTTGGGGGACGCGATCGCGCCGGGATTCGCCATCGCGGTGGCGCTCGTCGCCGGCGGCATCTTGCTGGTGAACTGGCCGAGGAAGGCGACCTAACTCCCGTCCGTCTGCTTGCCCAATCGCCCGGCAAGATCCTGAATATATTGCCAGGCGGTGCGGCCCGAACGCGCGCCACGTGTCGTCGCCCATTCGAGCGCCTCTGCCTGTAGCTTGTCGCGGTCCATTTCCAATCCGAAGCGCTCGGCGTAACCGAACACCATCGCGAGATAATCGTCCTGACTGCAGCGATGGAAGCCAAGCCACAGGCCGAAGCGATCCGAGAGAGACACCTTCTCTTCGACCGCTTCGCCCGGATTGATTGCGGTCGAGCGCTCGTTCTCCATCATGTCGCGCGGCAGGAGATGGCGGCGGTTCGACGTGGCGTAGAACAAGACGTTCCCCGGTCGTCCCTCGATGCCGCCTTCGAGCACGGCTTTCAGCGATTTGTAGCTCGTGTCGTCCGCATCGAAGGAGAGGTCGTCGCAGAACACCAGAAAGCCGAAAGGCGCGTCCCGCACGAGGGTCATCAACGCCGGCAGGCTGTTGATGTCCTCACGATGGATTTCAATCAGCTTCAGCGGGCGAAAGCGCCGCTCACTTGAAAGCCGCGCATTAATTTCGGCGTGTATTGCCTTGACAAGAGATGATTTTCCCATGCCGCGCGCACCCCAGAGAAGGGCGTTGTTGGCGGGATAGCCGCGCGCGAAGCGCTCGGTGTTCTCGGCGAGCTGGTCACGGACGCGGTCGATGCCTTTGAGGAGCACCAGGTCGACCCGGTTCACCTTGGCGACAGGGGCTAGCGACGAACTTGCCGCTTGCCACACGAACGCCTCCGCCGCCACGAAATCCGGCTTCACCGCAGCCGGTGGCGCGATGCGCTCCAGCGCGGCGACGATCCGGGCGACATTGGCAGCAAGTTCAGGTGAAAGGGCGGAGGAATCCGTGGGCATGAAAGCGGGCTTCTAGCGGGCGGCGGCAGCGCCGGAAAGGGGCACGCGGCAAAGCGGCGGGACTATTGCGCCGCAGGTGCATTTTGTTGCTTTCGCATCTCCTCTGGCTATAGTCCGCGCCACTTCGCGGGGCGTTTTCACGGCCTCGAACACTCGGAAAGCTCAATGTTCTTCGTTAACCCGGCCTACGCCCAGGCTGCCACGCCCGGAGGCGCCGATGTCATCATGCAATTGGCGCCTTTCGGCATCATCCTCGTCATTATGTATTTCCTCATCCTGCGGCCGCAGCAGAAGCGGGCGAAGCAGCAGCAGGAGCTGGTGAAAAATGTGCGGCGAGGAGATACCGTCATCACCACCGGAGGGCTCATCGGCAAAGTGACGAAGTCGGTCGACGATGCCGAAGTCGAGGTCGAGATAGCCCCGAACGTCAAAGTGCGGCTCTTGCGGGCGATGATCTCCGACGTTCGCGCCAAGGGCGAACCGGTGAAGGAAGCGAGCTAGGCGCCGCCGCGCTAGCTCATCACGGACCAATTCATGCTGCGTTACGCCACCTGGAAAGTCGCCGCCATTATCGGCATGACCTTGATCGCGTTGCTTGTCATCGTGCCGAGCATGCTGTCGCCTTCGACGCGCCAAGCGATCGCTGCGCATGTGCCATGGCTCCCCATGCGCACGATCGTGCTTGGGCTCGACCTGCAGGGCGGCTCGCACGTGCTGCTCGAAATCGACCAAGCCTCCGTCCTGAAGACGCAGGTCGACAATCTGCGCGACGATGTCCGCCGCATCCTGCGCGAAGAGCGGGTGCCGATCACCGGTGGAATCGGGACGCAGGCGCGCGGCGTGCAGTTCCGCGTTGCCAACCCCGATGATCGCGCCAAGGTGCTGCCGAAAATCCGCCAGCTGCAGCAGCAGACCGGCAACGTCCTGCTCGGTGGCGGCGGTGCGGGCAACCTCAACATCAACGAGTCGCCGGACGGCCTGATCCAGGTGACGGTCACCGATGCCGGGCTTGCCGACAAGGTCCGCCGATCCGTCGATCAATCGATCGAGGTGCTTCGCCGCCGCGTCGATGCCCTCGGCACGACCGAGCCGAACATCCAGCGCCAGGGCGCCGATCGCATCCTCGTTCAGGTGCCGGGCCTCCAGGACCCGGAAAAGCTGAAAGAGATTCTCGGCACGACCGCCAAGCTCGAGTTCCGCCTTGTCGCTGAACCCGGCGCCAACCCCGCCGACGTTGAAATGCTCGATCAGACGGAAGAACAGGGCAAGCTGCCGGTCGAGAAGCAGGTGATGGTGCAAGGCGAGGATCTGACGGACGCCCAGCCCGGCTTCGATCAGCGCACCAGCGAGCCCATCGTGAACTTCCGCTTCAATATTCGTGGCGGGCAGAAATTCGGCGAGGTGACGACGAAGAATGTCGGCAAGCCTTTCGCCATCGTTCTCGACAACAAGGTCATATCCGCGCCGCGCATTCTAACGCCGATCACCGGCGGCGCCGGCCAGATTTCCGGCCGCTTCACCGTGGAGCAGGCGACAAATCTCGCGATCCTCTTACGCGCCGGTGCGCTGCCGGCGAAACTCAACATCGTCGAAGAACGCACCGTCGGCCCTGGCCTTGGTGAGGACTCGATCAAAGCCGGCGAGCGCGCGGCTTATGTCGGGGCAGGGCTCGTCGTCGCTTACATGCTCATCACCTACGGTATTTTCGGCGTGTTCGCGAACCTCGCTTTGTTCGTGCACATCGCATTCATCTTTGCCGCGCTCGTCCTGCTTGGCGCGACACTGACCTTGCCCGGCATTGCCGGGATCGTGCTGACGATCGGCATGGCGGTTGACTCGAACGTGCTCATCTATGAGCGCATCCGTGAAGAAGCGTATATGGGCCGCTCGATCATCTCGGCGCTCGACGCGGGCTTCAAACGCGCCTTT
>JAFAVH010000046.1 GCA_019242655.1 Methylobacteriaceae bacterium | reverse complement strand
CAAGGAGCTCGTCGCGGCGCATTTGGGCAAGCCGCTGACGTGCGTGCCCGACCCGTTCGGCACGCATGAAAGCTTCGGCGCGCACAACAACGCGCGGCTGCGTGCGTTCCTCGACGCGTTCGGCTTCGATTACGAGTTCGCTTCGGCCACCGATTATTACACGTCCGGGCGTTTCGACGCGGCACTCTTGCACATGCTTGCGCGCTACGACGCGATCATGAAGATCATGCTGCCGAGTTTCCGCGAGGAGCGCGCCGCGACCTATTCGCCGTTCCTGCCGGTGCATCCCGAGACTGGTATCGTCATGCAGGTGCCGATCGACGCGCATGACGCGGAGAAAGGCACGATCACCTGGCGCGATCCGGCATCCGGCGAGACTTACACGACGCCTGTCACGGGCGGGCATTGCAAGCTGCAATGGAAGCCGGATTGGGCGATGCGCTGGTATGCGCTCGGCGTCGATTACGAGATGGCCGGGAAGGACTTGATCGATTCGATCAAGCTGTCCGGCCAGATCGTGCGCGCGCTGGGCGGCACGCCGCCGGACGGGTTCAACTATGAGCTCTTTCTCGACGAGAAAGGCCAGAAGATTTCAAAATCGAAAGGCAACGGCCTGTCGATGGAGGAATGGCTGGAATATGCGAGCCCCGAAAGCCTGTCGCTGTTCATGTATCAGAAGCCGACGGCGGCGAAGCGGCTTTATTTCGATGTCGTGCCGCGCACGGTCGACGATTATCTGACGTTCCTCGACGCTTATCCGCGGCAGGATTGGAAGGAGCGGCTCGGCAATCCGGTTTGGCACGTGCATGCCGGCGATCCGCCGCCGCCCGAGCATATCGGTGCGACCGGCACGAGCGTGTCATTCGGCATGCTGCTCAACCTCGCTGCCGTTGCAAACAGCACCGATCCCGGCGTGCTCTGGGGGTTCCTGCGCCGCTACGCGCCGGATGTGTCGCCCAAGACGCATCCGCGTCTCGACAAGCTCGTCCATTATGCCGTGCGTTATTTCCGCGATTTCGTTCTGCCGGCGAAAAAGTACCGCGCCGCGGACGATGTCGAGCGCGAGGCGCTAACGAAATTATCCAACATGCTCGCGAGCCTGACACCCGACGCGAGCGCCGAGACGATCCAGACCGCACTTTACGACGTCGCGCGGCCGATCCCGCGCTATCAGGACTTCAAGGCGAAGACCGCAACGCCGGCACGTCCCGGCGTGTCGAACGACTGGTTCAACATGCTTTACCAGGTTCTGCTTGGCGAAAGCCGCGGTCCGCGTTTCGGCTCGTTCGTTGCGCTTTACGGCATCGAGCCGACGCGCAAGCTGATCGCCGATGCGCTGAGTGGTGAATTGGTGAGGAAGGACGCGGCGTGATTGCGTCTTGGTCCACTTTCCCGGACGCGCGCAGCGCGATCCGGGATCCGGGGTAGCGCGCATTGCTCTGGATCCCGAATGCCGCTTCGCGGCTCCGCCAATGTCAACGTGAGCTCATGACAACTGCACACCGCCCCGCCATCATCGGTATCGTCACTGCGTCCGACCGCGCCAGCGCCGGGCAATATATCGACGAGAGCGGCCCGGCGATCGAAGCCTATCTGAGACGCGTGCTGACGACGCCTTTCAGCATCAAGCGCCGCATCATTCCCGACGGCTTCGACAGCGTGCGCGACGCGATCATCGATCTCGCCGACAATTTTCACTGCGATCTCGTTTTGACGACCGGCGGCACAGGTCCCGCGCCACGCGATCTCACCCCGGAGGCGACGCTCGCCGCTGCGCCGCGCGAACTGCCGGGTTTCGGCGAGCTCATGCGCAAGGTGAGCTTGGAACAAGTGCCGACCGCGATCCTGTCGCGCCAGCTTGCGGCGCATCGCGGCGCATGCCTTGTCATCAACCTGCCGGGGAAGCCCGCGTCGATCGAAGTGTGCTTGAACGCGGTGATGCCCGCGGTGCCCTATTGCCTCGATCTCATCGGTGCGGCCTATATCGAGACCGATCCGCAATTCGTGCGGGCGTTCCGGCCGAAGGGGAAGTAGGCGCTTCGAGCAAGGCGCCGGGTCGTCGCCTCATTCGCATTTTGTGATATTGAGACACGTTTCATCGTCTGCACCCGTTACAATGCTGTCTTACATCTCAATTGCCTACAGGTATTATGAGGATCAGGTCGCGCGACGGCGTGAGGCGCCGCACTTGCCGCCGGCCGGCTCGATCGCTCCTCCCGCCCGCTGGTTTCACTCGATCGATCTTGGCGATGGGCAGGTCACCAGGGGCGCGAACCCGAACTTTCGATTGCGCGGCATGGCCGATAGCGTTTTTCAAAACGATGTTGCCGGCAAGACGGTTCTCGATATCGGTGCATGGGACGGCTTCTATTCCTTCGAGGCCGAGAGCCGCGGTGCAGCACGGGTCTTGGCGACCGATCATTTCTGCTGGTCGGGCGAAGGTTGGGGAACAAAACAGGGCTTCGACTACGCGCATGCGCGGCTGGGCTCGCGAGTCGAAAGCCTCGACGTGGACCTGTTCGATCTCAACCCGTCGACACTCGGTACATTCGACGTCGCGCTCTTCCTGGGCGTTCTTTATCACCTGCACGATCCGTATGGCGGCCTCAAGCGCGCCGCTGCTATGACGCATGATCTGTTGATTGTCGAGACGGTCACGGCGTGCAACCCCTTACCGCTGCCCGTGATGCGCTTCTATCCCGGTAAGGAATTGAACAACGATCCAACGAATTTCTGGGCTCCGAACACGAGATGCCTCAGACACATGCTGGAAGACGCGGGCTTTCGCCGCATCGAGATCGTCCGCAACAGATATTCCGTTCCAAACGTGAGCAGGCACTTCGCTTTCGCTTGGAAATAAGCTGCGCGGTTACTCCCTTGCCGCCGCGAGGATCGCGCCGGGCTTCGCCGCCGTGCCGGTCTGCAGCACCGCAATCAGCGCTTCGCCGTCACCAAGCTTCGGCGGCGCGGCGTCGAAATGCGCCGCGCCGCCGGACCATTCGCCAACCGCAATCGCTTCGCGCACGACGTTCGTATAAGCAACGCTGCGGCCTCTATTCTCGCCGCGGCCGATCGCAACACTTGCCGTGCGCAGAACGCGGAGCAGCCACACGGTGGCGCGGCCGCTTGCATTCGCTTTCGGTGCGACGTCGATTGAGATCTTGTCATCGCGACGCGCAATCGTTAGCGCGCAGGACAAGGTCTTGCCGTTCGTCGTAATCGCTTGCTGTACGACATCGCGGTCATTGCCGACCGCATGCGTCACGCCGTCGATCACCGCTTGCGGCGTGTAGACCTGATCGTCGCGCCGCATTGCCGCGTAAGCTTTCTGCCGCGCGGTGAAAGCCGGCGACGCAAACGTGTCCTTCCAGCCGATATAATCCCAATAATCGACCGGCCACGACATAACGACGAGGCTTTCGTCCTTGACGAGCTCGGCGAGATAGCGGTCCGCCGGCGGGCAGGACGAGCAGCCCTGGCTCGTGAACAGCTCGACGACGCCGCGTATTTCGGCGGCGCGAGCGGCGCCGGCGTTTACGAGCGCGGCGGCGATTGCGATCATGGAAGCAGCGCGTTTCACGTCTGCAGATTAACGCCGGGAGCACCTCACGCGCGAGTCACGTTGTGGTGACTTCCCCGGACGCATGAAGCGGAGCGGAATGCGATCCGGGGTCCAGAGGCAGCACGTATTGCTCTGGGTCCCGGATCGGGCTGCGCCCGTCCGGGAACGCTACCGCCCCTTCAGCGCCTGCAAGACCTTCTGCCCGGCGCGGCCGTCGCGCTTCATGCCGGAACGCCCCTGGAAATCGGCGATCGCCTCGCGCGTCTTGGTGCCGAGCACGCCGTCGATATTGCCGATCGTATAACCGCGCTGCTGCAAGAGCGTCTGCAATTCCTTGCGTTCGATGCGCGAGAGACCGGGATCGTCCGTCGGCCACGGCGTCTGTATGCCGGGCCGCCCGCGCAAACGGTCCGACAGAACCGCAATCGCCAACGCGTATGAAATCGCATTGTTGTACGTGTAGAGCGCATCGAAATTGCGCGTCACCAGAAAGGCCGGGCCGCTATTGTCGGCGGGAATGATCAAAGCCGCGCTGCCGCCGCCGAGCGCGCTGCCGTCGATGCGCGTAATGCCGCGCGACGCCCACGCCGACATCGGAGCACGTGTGGTGCGGCCGCTTGGGCCGGAATAATTGTCCGGCAGCTTCACCTCGAAGCCCCAGGGCTGCGAAGAGTCCCAGCCGCTCTTGCGCAAATAATTCGCCGTCGTGCCGAGTGCGTCCGGAACCGAGCCGACAATATCACTGTGGCCGTCGCCGTCGAGATCGACGCGCATGCGCAGGAACGTCGTCGGCATGAATTGCGTGTGGCCGAATGCGCCGGCCCACGAGCCGGTGAATTCTTCCGGCCGGACGTCGCCATTGCCGAGAATTTTCATCGCCGCGACGAACTCGCCGCGGAATTGCTCGGCGCGGCGGTTCGCCGTGCAGGAGAGCGTCGCCAGAGACTGCACGACGGGACGCCAGCCGAAACCTTTGCCGAAATCGGATTCGACGCCCCAGATCGAAACCAAGGTCGCCGGATCGACGCCGAAGCGCTCCTGGGCGGTGGCGAGCGCGTTTGCATATTCGCCGAGCTTCTGGCGCCCTTCCGCGACGCGCTCGTCGTCGACGAGGGCGGCCATATAGTCCCAGATCGGCGTCGTAAATTCCGGCTGCTGGCCGATGAAGCTTGCCGCGTCGTTCGGCTCGAGATTGCCGGTGGCGGACTGAATCGTCGCCTGATCGACCCCGGCTGCGGCCGCGGCTTTCTGCAGGCCCGCGAGGCATGAGGCCCAGTCGGCGCGCGCCGGCGCGGTGAGGCCGGCGACGAGCAAGGCGAGGGCGATGAATCGCGCAAACATGCGGACATGCTAGCCGAAATGCCCACCCTTTGCAGCCTTTGCGGCGCTGTGGCAGGCTCGCGGAAGCAAAGAGGAGGACGCCCATGATCATCGCATCCGTTCGTTTTCCGCTGCCGGAAGGCACGAGCGTGGACGACGCCCGTAAGCTCTACGAGCAAAACCTCGCGACCTACGAGAACGCGCCGGGGCTGATCACGAAGTACTACGTCTTCGGCGGCGGCAAGGGCGGCGGCATCTACTTATGGGAGTCGCGCGAGGCGGCCGAGCGCTTCTATTCGCCGGAATGGCGGGCGATGATCGCCAAGAAATATGGCGGCGCCGGCGAGATCGAGCTCTTGGAAAATCCGGTGACGGTCGACAATCGCGCGAGGAAGGCGAAGGCGGCTTAAGACGCGGTGTCGTTCCCGACGCGTAGCGTGGGTACTGCATAGACTTGCCTGCATTAAAATCGGCAAGCCAGAAATTGCCGTTTGAGGAACTCTGCCGTATTGCGGCCGGCCATCTGCGCGGCGCCCAACCACGCTTCAGCCGGGGCGCCTTTTACAGTAAGCTCCAGGCATGTCGCGGGCGCAGGGCGACTGCGGCGGGCATCCAGAATTTTGCGGCAGGAAGCAAGCTGCAAAATCGACCGTGCCTAAAGTCCCATCCATCTGCAAATAATAAAACTTGGTCTCTGACGTAGCAACCGCAGCGATATTAGCGAGGGACGTTATCGATCTGTCATATATGGTATCTTGACGCGGCATAGGCGAAGTATCGTGAAAGGCCGCAGTCACTCGGACAGTTCCGTCCGACATCAAAACGATCGTTAGGAATCGGTTCTGCACAATTGAAACTATTTGATTCTGCGAGAACGGTCCTTTCAAAGTAGATTTTATGTCGGCGGCATTTGCCGTTCTCCCATACGGGCCGTTTTTGGCATTCGGAAACTTTATTATGCCGAGGGATGAGAAGACCGGCGTTGCTGAAACATTGATCACACCTTCAACGTGAGATAAATTTCTTGCAAGATTGATCGAAACTGACCCGTCTGCACTCACACTCGCCATCGCCACAAGTTTGAGGCCGGCTCCGGTGAGTTTGTCAAAGTCAGGATTCATTTGTGATCTAGCACGAGTAACAGCGACTAGCTTCTGCGCCAACAATGGCTGAAAATTCCCACGGTCATCAAGGCTTTCCTTTGCAATCAACTTGACTCGATCGGGCGTTAACTCGGACGTAATCCAAGAAATATCTGTGATGCCGTTTATGCCGAAGTCATCTATGTCGCTCCGCATTACGGTTGCAGCAATCCAATCGATATATGAACTTACCCTGGTGTAGACGTCGTACTCATCTTTCCGCGCACAGCCTGTGCCAAATGAGACAACACCGATTGCAACCTTACGGGAGGCGCCCCCGGATTGGTTTTGATCTTGAATCAGGGCTCCGCCGCTGTCGCCCTGACACGTCCCCACGCCACCCTCGCGGCGCCCGGCACAAAGCATCGTGCTGGTTATGGTTTCGTTATGAACCGATTCCGCGGTTGCACAAGTATCGTTCTTAATGAGCGGTAGCGTGACCTTCTGTAGGGTGTCGGATGCTTGGCCGCCCTCAGTCGTGTCTCCCCAACCTGCAACAACCGCATTTCCGCTGACATCCGGATTAGAATTGAGCGCAATAGGGGTCGCATTCGTGATCGGCACTGAAGATTTGAGGAGAGTGATATCGTTTTCGTGAAAATGTTTCAGTTCCGATGGATCGTACTTTTCATTTGGCAGCACCTTAGCGGCCGTCGTTTCCGTCTGGGCGGAGTCATAAAAGCCGCTTGTGCCGGACTTGATCGTGACGAGCGTGCCGTCGAGCCACGCTTTCGCGTGATCTACTGTGTCCGGGTCCACGAAACAGTGTGCTGCTGTCAGAATCCAACTCGGATTAATTAGCGCACCGCCACACCTGTAGAATTGCGGGCCCTTCGCTTTTTGCCGTGGACCTAGATAAAGGCCAACTTGATACGGGAAATCAGCAATATTCGCGTCGGAACCGCCAACAATTTGAGGCGCCGCGATCGTACCTCCATGCGACGCATTGAGCATCAAAGCGGCGAGTAAGCATATCAGCGCAACTG
>JAFAVH010000214.1 GCA_019242655.1 Methylobacteriaceae bacterium | reverse complement strand
AGGGAATTGTGTGGCGCGAGGCGCTGCGCTTCCTGCATCAGCGCGAGCGTTTCGTCTCCGCGCTGGTGCGCCCGCTGGTGTGGCTGTTCATCTTCGCGGTCGGTTTTCGCCAGGTGCTCGGCGTCTCGATCATCCCGCCCTACGACGTCTACGTGCTCTACGAGGTCTACATCACGCCCGGGCTGATCGCGATGATCCAGCTCTTCAACGGCATGCAATCGTCGCTTTCGATGGTCTATGACCGCGAGATGGGCAACATGCGCACGCTGCTGGTAAGCCCAATGCCGCGCTGGTTCCTCTTGTCGTCGAAGCTCATCGCCGGCACGGCTGTGTCGCTGCTGCAGGTCTATGCTTATCTGATCATCGCCTATTTCTGGGACATCGAGCCGCCGAGCCCGTGGGGTTACCTGACGGTGCTGCCCGCGCTCATTCTCGTCGGCCTGATGCTTGGCTCGTTCGGCCTGCTCTTGTCGTCACTCATCAAGCAGCTCGAGAATTTCGCCGGCGTGATGAACTTCGTCATCTTTCCGATGTTCTTTGCCTCTTCCGCGCTTTACCCGCTCTGGCGCGTGCAGGAATCGAGCCCTTGGCTCTATTATATCTGCCAAGCAAACCCGTTCACGCATGCGGTCGAGCTCATCCGTTTCGCCTTTTATCAGCAACTCAATCCGCAGGCGCTGGCAATCGTGCTCGGCTGCGGCATCCTCTTCATGGCGGGCGCCATCCTCGCTTACAATCCGGCGATCGGCCTGTCGTTGCGCCGCAGCGCATGATCCGTCTCGTTCGCCGCCCCGCCCCGTGCTAGGCTTGCCTCGGTGCGGTCTAGGGAGCGTTGAGTGCCGGGTTTGCAAGAAGCGCGAAGCGTTCTGCGCGACCGCTTCGGCCATGATGATTTTCGACCAGGGCAGGCGGAGATCATAAGCGCTGTTATCGATGGCCGCGATGTTCTTGCCGTTCTGCCGACCGGCTCCGGCAAGTCGCTGCTCTACCAATTGCCCGCACTCATCCTGCCGTCACTGACCGTCGTCGTCTCGCCATTGGTCTCGCTGATGCGCGACCAGGTGCAGCATCTCGCGGCGCTCGGCATTCCCGCGGCGACGTTGCATTCGGCGGCCGAGCCGCGCGAGATCGCGGAGGTCCTGGCGCGACTGCGTGCCGGCAGCCTGAAGCTCCTCTATGTCGCGCCGGAGCGCCTGGATCAGCCGGGAATGATTGCGGCTTTGCGCGCGGTGCATCCGCAGATCATGGCGGTCGACGAAGCGCATTGCATTGCGCACTGGGGACACGAGTTTCGCCCCGAATATCGCAACCTCCGCAAAGCAGCCGACGCGATCGGCGTCAGGCAGATCGTCGCGGTCACGGCGACCGCGGCGCCGCCGACGCGCGCGGAGATTATCGACAGCCTGTTCCGCGCGCCGCCGCAGGTCTTCGCCGGATCGTTCGAGCGGTCGAATCTATCGCATCGCGTCGAGCGTCGTCGCGCCGGCTTGCGGCAGCTGCAGCAATTTCTCGCCCAACATGCCGGCAAGTCCGGCATCGTCTATTGCGCGACCCGCGAGAAGACCGACCGGCTTGCGCGGCAATTGCGCGATGCCGGCTTCAAGGCGCTCCCTTACCATGCCGGCCTCGACGGCGGCACGCGTCATGCGCATCAGGACGAGTTCATCACGGACAAAGGCGTCGTCATGGTCGCGACGATCGCGTTCGGCATGGGCATCGACAAGGCCGATGTGCGTTTCATCTGCCATGTCGATCTGCCGTCCTCGATGGAGACATATTATCAGGAAACCGGGCGTGCCGGCCGCGACGGACTGCCCGCGGAAACGCTGCTCCTTTATACGCTGCAAGACTTTGACGCGCGCCGGCTGCAGCTCGGCAGCATCGCCGAGTCGGACCGCCAACACGAAGCGGCGACGAAACTCAGGCTGATCGAGGAATTCTGCCGCGCATCAACGTGCCGGCAGCAGATATTGCTGCGCGCGCTCGGCGATGGCGGCGCGCCTTGCGGCAGATGCGACAATTGCCAGAGAGGCTTCATGCAATTGCGCCGCGCCGCGCAATTGCCGATGTCCGGCGCCGCTTATGCGCGAACGCGCGCGACAAGATTTATCGCTTCGCTCGCCGAGGCACGCCCACCGGCGCCGGATGATCCGCCGGCCGATACGAACGGGCCTGCGCCGCAGGCGCCCCAAGCGGATCGTCTGCCGACTCTGACCATCGCCCAGGAAAGAGCGGTGTTGCGCATGAAATCGGCGCGCCTCTCCATCGCCCAGCGGCGGCGATGCGCCCCGGCGCATCTTGTGCCGGACGCGGTCCTGCGTGAAGTGGCGCTCACCGGTGCGATCTCGCCAGCGGCAATTCCCGAAGCTTTCGCTCGCCATCAAATCCGCGACGAACCTCTCGCGCAGGCGTTGACCGAGATTTTGCGGAACGAACTTCGAAATATCTGACCGAAACGGAGCAACGATTTTGGGACCGCTGCAAGGGGTGACGATCATCGAAATGGCCGGCATCGGCCCGGCTCCGTTTTGCGCCATGCTGCTCGCCGACATGGGCGCGCACGTGATCCGCATCGATCGCATCGGCGGCAGCGATCTCGGGGTGCCGACATCGAAGCGCACGGATTTTGTCGCGCGTGGCCGCCGCTCGCTCGCGCTCGACCTGAAGCAGCCGCAGGCGATCGACATCGTTCTCAAACTTATCGAGACGGCGGACGCGCTGATCGAAGGATTTCGGCCAAAGGTCATGGAGCGGCTGGGACTTGGTCCCGACATCTGCTTGCAACGAAATCCGCGCCTGGTCTATGGCCGCATGACCGGGTTCGGCCAGGAGGGGCCGCTCTCGCAAGCCGCCGGACACGACATCAATTACATCGCGCTCACTGGCGCGCTCGCAAGCATCGGCGAGTGCGGGCGTAAGCCTGTGCCGCCGCTCAATCTGGTCGGCGACTATGGCGGCGGCTCGCTTTATCTCGCGATCGGCATTCTTGCCGGCATCATCAACGCGCGCGCAACCGGGCGGGGCGACGTCATCGATGCGGCGATGGTCGATGGCGCCGCGTCACTGATGACGATCTTCTACAGCCTGAAAGCATCGGGACGCTGGGATGGCACGCGCGGCGAGAACATACTCGACGGCGGCGCGCCGTGGTACGACACGTACGAAACGCGCGACGGGCTTTATCTGGCCATCGGCGCGATCGAAGCGAAGTTCTTCCAGGAATTGGCGCGGCGTATCGGCCTTGATGAGGAAGACATCAAGCGTCAGAGCGATCGCGCGCATTGGCCCGCGTTGCGGGCAAAGATGGTTGGCATCTTCAAGCAACGTTCACGTGAGGAATGGTGCGCACTCCTTGAAGGCACCGATTCCTGCGTCACGCCCGTGCTCACATTGGACGAAGCGCCGCATCATGCGCACTTGAGCGCACGCAACACATTCCATCGCGATGAGGGTTATCCACGCCCGGGCGCCGCACCGCGCTTCGCCCGTGCCGGGACGCGAAAGGTTGGCGTAACGCAGGGCGCCGCCGCCGAATGCGATGCAATTCTTCGCGAATGCGGCCTTGCCGGCGACGAAATCAGCGCATTGCGAAAGGCGAAGATTGTCGCCTGACTTAATCATACGTTTGCGCAAACAGCGCGCAGGCGAGACTAAACCGGCGTCGCCTCGCCGCCTTCGACGATGATTGTCTCGACCTCGCCCGCTCCGCTGCGGCGGAACGCCGCCGCCTCGTCATATTCCTTCGAGGTGAAACAGGCGACGCCCTGCTCGAATGTCGGGAATTCGATGACGACAAAGCGCTTGAATTTTTCCGGCCCCTCCATCACCTGATATTTGCCGCCGCGCGCCAGAACCTTGCCGCCGTACTTGGCGAGAATGCCCGGCACGCGGTCGGTATATTTCTTATACGCGACGGGATCGTTGATGCGCGATCGCGCGACCCAATAAGCAGGCATGGTGAAGTTCCGTTTGCCGATTTATCGCAGAGTGTCATTCCCGACGCTCCGCAGGAGCGATCGGGAATCCAAAACATTCGTACGAGGGCTTTGGATTCCCGCTTGCGCGGGAATGACGCCTACTTGTTCTTCGCCGAGTCGAACGGGGCCTGCACCTCTCCCGACTTGTACTGTTCAGGGAATAGGATCACGCTATGCGCGGGGTCCTTGAACTGCTCGAGATCGTTGCCCTTCAATCCGCGGAACTGCACCATCAGGATGCGCGACTTCGCCCATTCGCCGTAGCGGCCGAACTTGATTTTGCCGACGATCGTGTCGAACTCGTTTGCCCTTATGTAATCGGCGAGCTTGGCGTCGTCGAACGAATTGACGGCTTTTATCGCCGACTCGAGGATTTGCATCTCGGCATAAGCGTAAATCGGTATGTAGAGGCCGAGTGCGTCGACGCCGGCCGGTAGGGCACGTTCCCTGTATTTCTTGAGGAAGTCGTCCATGCCGGCGAATTGCATCGTCGGCGCAGGCACGAAATACTCATAATTGACCCAGTTGTTGAGTTGCGCGCCGAATTTGCTCTTGAGCGCGGCGAACTGAACGCCGACCATACTGCCGCCGATCATCTGCGCCTGCACGCCGACTTCGTTGACGGCGTTGATCATGCCGGCCGAATCCGGCGGATAAGACGCGATGTAGAAGAGATCGGGATTGGTTGCCTTCATCGCGCGAACGATCGGGGTGAAGTCGATCGTGTTCGGCGGATAGGTTTTGTCGTAGACGATCTGGAAGCCCATCTTCTTGATGTTCTCGCGCGCGCCTTCCATCGCGTTGACGGAGAACTCGGCGTCGGCGCCGGCCATGGCGACGGTCTTCGGCTTAGGATTGAGTTTCGCCGCCGCTGCGAAGAAGCCTTCGGAGAAGGCCGGCTTCGGGTCGGGCCCGCTCGGCATGATCTGGAAGTAGCGTGGGTAATCGAACTGGTTGTTGGCGCCGAGAGCGAAGAGCGACATGAACAGCTTGTTGCGCTGAATGATGATCGGCATCGCCGCCGCGGTTGGCACCGTCGCATAGCCGGACATGACGAGATCGGCTTTGTCGACGTCGAGGAGCTTCGTATAGATGCCGGGCACGGTCGCCGGATTCGACTGGTCGTCGTAATAGACAAGATCGACCTTGCGCCCGAGCAGACCGCCGCGCGCGTTCACCTCTTCCGCCCAGATCTGATAGGCGAGCAATCCGGCCTTACCGCCCGCGGCAAGGCCGCCCGACAGCGCCATGCCGAAGCCAATTTTCACGGGCTGTTGGGCATTAGCGGCCGACATCGGCAGCGACAACGCAGCAAGCGCGAGCGCGCCCGCAAGCCCACGGATCAGCTTATTCATTCAAACTCCTCCCGGCCGAAGCCTGTCGTTCCCAAAGGCCGTCGTTCCCGAAGCCTGTCATTCCCATGCGCTCTTGCGGCGCAGCGCCTGCGTAGCATCCTCGCGGCGTGCTGCCGAGCGAATTCATTTTTCGGCGCTTTGTCATCATGTTCTTTAGCCGGGGTTGTTAACGACGCAGAAGTGGGTTCACGCCCCCGCCGCATCCCTTTACAAGCCGCCGCATGGAAAGACCCGACGTCCTGATCATCGGCGGCGGCACGGCAGGTTGTGTGCTTGCTGCGCGCCTCAGCGAGAACCCCGCCTGGAACGTGCTCCTCGTCGAGGCTGGTCCGGACCTGCCGCCCGACAAGCTGCCCGCGGATGTCGCCGACGTGTTCCCGCGCGCTTACGCCAATCCGGCCTATTTCTGGCCGCAGCTGAAAGCGCGCACCGTTTCGTCAGAGGCGAAATCCTACAGCCAGGCAAAGCTGCTTGGCGGCGGCTCCTCGGTCATGGGGCTTTGGGCGCTGCGCGGTCTGCCCGACGACTACAATGGTTGGGCGGCGCTTGGCGCCACCGGTTGGACTTATGCTGACGTCGAGCCGTTCTTCCACAAGCTCGAACGCGAGATTGACGGACCGGACGAAGACCCAAACGCGCCGATCCCGATCCTCCGTGTGCCGCGCGATGCGTGGCCACCGTTCGATCGCGCGCTTGCCGACGCCGCGGCGCGGCACGGGATCGGCTTTCTTCCCCGCTTCGAGGCCGGCGTTGAGGGCGTTTCCGCCGTGCCGATCACCAGCGCGGGCGTGGAGCGCGCCTGCGGCGCCAATGTTTATCTCAACGCCGAGGTGCGCCAGCGGCCCAATCTCGCAATCTTCACGGAGACCGAGGTACGCGCGCTGATCTTTCGCGACCGGCGCGTTGCCGGAGCCGAAATCCTGCGCCGGGGAGGACGCACCACGCGAATCGAAGCGGCCCGCGTCATCGTGAGCGCGGGAGCGATCCATTCGCCGGCGCTTCTCTTGCGCTCCGGAATCGGCCCCTCCGGCGATCTCAGCCCGCTTGGCATTCAAGTCTTGGCCGACTTGCCGGTCGGGCAGAACTTGCAGAACCATGTCTTCGCGCATCTTGGCGCGGTGATCCGTCCCGGCGCGCGACAAGACGTGGCGCAGCGTTTCTATTGCATGGCGGGCGCACGCTTATCTTCTGCGCGGCTGTCCTCGAAACAGGCGAATGCGCCGGCGGGCGATCTCTTCGTCAGCTTCATTGCGCGCACGAGCGGTCGCGCGCATGGCAATCGCATCGGCATGATCGGTCCCTCGCTCTATGCGCCGTATTCGCGCGGCGCGGTGCGGCTGCGGAGCAAAGCCCCGCAGCATCCGCTCGACGTCGATTTTCGTCTGTTGTCCGATCCGCTCGATCGCGAGCGCTTGCTTGTCGCCTCGCGGTTCGCACGCGATCTGCTCGCCGATGATGCCGTACGCGGCACAGTGCTCGAAACATTCGTGCTGCCGGCAAATCCGCCGATCCGCGCGCTGAACGCGCCAGGCTTTTCCGCGACGATCCTCAATAGGCTGCTCGCACTCGTCATCGATTCCGGCGGTCCGTTGCGCCGTCACGCGCTCGAACTCGGGATTGGGCGCGGGCGGCTCATAAGAGATTTCCGCAGCGACGCACAATTCGATGAATGCGTGCTCGCGTCCGCGACGCCAATGTTCCACCCCGCCGGCACATGCGCGATCGGCAGCGTCATTGATCCGCAGCTGCGCGTGCGTGGGATCGAGGGCCTGTATGTTGCCGACGCCTCCGTCATGCCGGTGATTCCGCGTGCCAACACGAATATTCCGACTTTGATGGTGGCGGAAAAGGCGGCAGTGCATATCGCGAGCGATTTGCGTCTCGGCCGAACTTGAGTTCGCTATTCGCCGATGACCGACATCTCGATCGCATCGGTTGCCGCCTGCCATTCTGCTTGCGCCGCGCGCAGCGACGCCAGCGCCTGCTCGCGCGATGTCTTGTTGGCGCCGAGCCAGACGATGCCGCCGATGATTGCTGTCAACGACGAGAGCGCGACAAGCAGATTGACCGGTCCGAACAGACCGAGAAGCTCCGCAATGAGCAGAAGGCCGCCCACAAAGATTGCCGCGCGCGACACAAGCATGCCCTTGCGGCAGCTTTCGATCGCATCGCGCAGGTTCTCGATCCGCTCCTCGATCTCGGCGAGTCCGGCGCGGACATCATCGTCGCTCATGCCCGCTTGTATCAGGCAAGCAGCTTGCGCGCGTCGTCCCAAAGGCGATTGACGATCTCGTCCGCCGGCTCGGCGCGCGCCAGCGCAGCCGACTGGCCGGCCCAGACCTGCATGCGCTGCACGTCGCCGGCTTTTGTCGCCGCCTCGCGCATCCCTGCTGTCAATCCGCGCTGCACCGGATAAGGCGCGGGTGTCGGTGCATCCGGCGCCAGCGTCGCGCGCGCGTAGTCCGTCGCGATCGAGCGGCCCGGCCGCCCGCTGAAGGCGCGCGAGATCACGGTATCTTCCGGCTTTGTATTGGCGAGTGCGTCGGCCCAGGCCGGCGCGGTCTTGGCTTCGGGGCAGCGCAGGAACGCCGTGCCGACTTGCGCCGCGCTTGCACCGAGCGCCAATGCTGCGGCGACACCGCGGCCGTCGCCGATGCCGCCCGTCGCGACAACAGGCACGCGCACTGCGCCGACGATTGCGGGAAGGAGCGCAAACAAACCGACGGCGCAGCGCTCGGCCTCCGATGCTTCGAACGCGCCGCGATGGCCGCCGGCCTCCGCGCCTTGCGCAACGACGACATCGGCGCCGGCGGCTTCCGCCGCGAGCGCCTCGGCGACGGTGGTCGCGGTCGCAAACCAGACGATGCCGCGTTCCTTCAGACGCGCGACAAAATCGGGCGAGTAAAGCCCCATGATCGACGAGACCACGGCCGGTCCCGCGGCGAGCAGCGCCTCGCATTGCGAAGTGAAATCGGGCGGCGTTGAATCGCCAGCATTCTCCGGGACTGGCGGCCCGAAGCGGCCGAGGAATTCGCGCACTTTCCCCTCGTGCGCGGTGTCACGCTGCGGCGGCGGATCGGGAATCCACAAATTGAGCTGCACCGCGCCATTAGAGGACGAGCGGAACTCCTGCATCCAGGCGGCGATTGCGGCGGGCGACATCAGGAGCGCGCCTGCCGCGCCCATGCCGCCGGACTTGGCGACGGCGATCGACAGCGACGCCGGGCAAGCGCCGGCCATCGGCGCGAGCAGGATCGGCACGCGCAGTCCGAAGCGTTCGCAAAAGTTTGCCGCGCGCGCGAGCGGTGAAGTCATGAGGCTTGGTCTCCGGTTCCGATCGGGAGGAGAGAGCGCGATTGGCGTCTAACCTCAAGCGCGCATCGCTCATATGTGTGTTGCGACCGCGGCAGAACCAAATTGGGATGGTCAGAATCGCCGTCGTAAAAGACTAACAAGCGCAGTCGATCTCACCAAGCCCACTTGAAGGGCTGCCTTCGCAAAGATTCGATTTCGGTGATAATTTCTTCAAGAATAGAGCGGAGGTCGGTGAGGATAGACGTATAATCATACGTAACGCCTCTGTGCCTCGTGGGGTGCGCCATCATTTTATTGAATACCCAACAATGCGAGTTTGCGTTGTTGGCATTGCCATATTGCGTTCGTAATCTCGCAACTAGTTCCTTCAGCGTATCATATTCCGTCTTGTTGCGGCGCTGCCAATCGGGCATGAGCCGCGACAATATTATGTCGTCTCCGCCTCCCGAGTTAGAAAGAAAGATATCGCAAAGAATGCGAGTGTGAAGAACGGCGCTTTCTTCGAGAGCGTTTTGAACTACTTTCGAGAGCTTTTGCAGCTCACCAGAATTGAGCACAATTTCGTAAGTGGCCCGAAGCATTCTCACTTCGTAGGCGACTATGCTCCATTGATCAGCCGCAGGACTGCTCATGGGAATCGTTCTTTAGGATGCACTCGTGTCCACCTGAACGGGATCGTCGGAGACTACAGGAAAAGCCTCCGCACTGTGAGCACTTCCGAATGTTGTTGGCGGTCCCGACAGGATTCGAACCTGTGACCTTCGGTTTAGGAAACCGCTGCTCTATCCTGCTGAGCTACGGGACCGTCGATGCCGTCCCTATCACGCGAGGGTGGGCCATTCCAGGCCGCGCAGCGGAGCGCGCGCAAATGGGCGCGGCGACGAGAGCCACCGCGCCCGGATGTTTTTTGCGTCAATCAGACTTGCGCCTGCGTCTGTCCTTCGGGAGCCGCCTGGGCGACCTGCGCTTGCGATTGCCCTTCGGGAGCCGCCTGCGCGACCTGCGCCTGCGTATGGCCCTCGGGGGCGGCCTGCGCGATCTGCGCCGGGGTGTGACCTTCCGGACCTTCAGCGAAAGCGGAGGGAGCGGCGAGCAATGCGCTACCCAGCAAAGCAATCCGAAGAATATGCATTTTAAATCTCCTGGTTTGGCCGTACGGCTTATTCGGTGACGAGAGGTATAGCGGCCGCCGCGGATGATGTTTGTGGGAGATTGCACAGTGCCGGTGTGTCCTGCGGGACAGCAATCTCGCGCTTGCGGCATGAAAGCTTGCCGTAGCGGCGCGTAAGCACTCTTTTCCGCGCGAAAGGCGCTTCCTTTGATGACCGAAGATTTCCGCATCGTTCAGCGCAGTGTGAATGCCAACGGCATCGCCTTCGCCTGCGACGAATGCGGTCATGGCGACGACATCGCGCTTTTACTTCACGGCTTCCCCGAAGCTCGCTTCTCCTGGCGGCATCAGCTTATGCCTCTTGCACGGCTCGGGTGGCACGTCATCGCGCCTGACATGCGCGGTTATGGCGACACGACGCGGCCGAGCGATCGCGCGGCCTACGAATTGCGCCATCTCGTCGACGATGTCGCTGCTTTGTTCAGCGCACTTGGCGCGCGCCGCAAGTTGCTCATCGGTCATGATTGGGGTGCGGTGATCGCCTGGAGCGTTGCCATCGCACGCGCCGTGCCGCTCGACACGCTGATTGTGATGAACGTGCCGCATCCCGATGTCTTTCGTCGCGTCATCCGGCATTCCTGGGCGCAGCGCTTGCGCTCCTGGTATGTCTTGTTCTTCCAGCTGCCATGGCTGCCGGAAGCGGCGCTGACTTATGCCGGCGCACGCGCGGTCGAACGCGTGTTCACCGGCATGGCGCAAAATCCCGATGCATTTCCGCCCGACGTGCTCGCCCGTTACCGCGCCAATGCGACGCGACCCGGCGCCATGACGGCGATGCTCAACTATTATCGCGCCAACGCGTTGGCCTTCGTGAAATCTGCGCCGTCCCCGCCGGTGCAGGTTCCAACACTCATGATCTGGGGCGAGCACGACGTTGCGCTCGGTCTCGAGCTGACCGAGGGCTATGATGGTCTCGTCGACGATTTCACGCTGCGCAGATTGCCGCAAGCTTCGCATTGGGTGCAGCAGGACGCGCCCGACGCGGTGAATGCCGCGATGGAAGAGTGGCTCAACGCGCGCGGACTCGTCGGATAGCCGGTGGCACGGAGATTAGTGATGACGCAACTCAATCCGCGCGACGGTCACATCGTCCTCATCAACACATTCAAGGTGAAGTCCGGAAAAGCCGAGGCTTTGCTCGCGGCTTTGATCAAGGCGACGGAGACGACGGTCAACAAAATCCCGGGCTTCGTTTCCGCCAATTTCCACGTCAGCCTCAACGGCAAGCAAGTTGTGAACTATGCGCAGTGGCGTTCAAAGGCCGATTTCGATCGCGCGATGCAGGTGCCGGAGTTTCAGGCGCATATGAAAGAGATGTTCGAGCTGATCGAATCGTTCGATCCGGTATTGTATGAGCTGCGCTACAGCCACGGCGCTTGAATTTCGCAAGACGCGCGCCGTTCCAACTACGCGCGCCAAGCCATCGTGCCTAGCCGCTGCGGGGTCCGGCAATGATCTTGTCGTCGTGAAGCTTGCCGATCTCCGCCTCGCCGTAGCCGATCTCACTCAAGATTTCGTCGGTGTTTTCGCCGAGCACCGGCGCGCGGGCGTGCATGTCGCGTTCCATCGCGCCGAACTCGATCGGTGATCCGGGCGTCAGATAGCTGCCGATGCCGGGGTGATCGAGCAAACGGAACATCGGGTGCTCGATCGAGCAGTCGCGGTCTTCGTCGACGACTTGCTTGAAGGAGCGGAAGACGCTCCACGTCACGCCGTGCTCGTCGAAAGCGCGGGCGAAATCCTCAATGCGCCGCGCGCGGAACCACGGTTCGAGGATGGCGGTGATTTCCTTGCGGGCGCGATAGCGGTCGCCCTCGCGCGAAAGGTTGAGACCGAGGCGGCGGCCGAGTTCCTCGAAATCTTCTTGCGTATGCGTGACGGCTTTCAGTCCGTCCCATTGCCGGTTGGTGAGGCCGACTACCATCACGCGGCGTCCGTCGGCGGTTTCGAAATCCTGTCCATAGGCGCCGTAGAGCGCGTTGCCGACTTTCGAGCGATCGACGTCGTTGATCATCACTTCGCCGAAGATGCCGAGATTGCCGAGGGTCGCCAGCGCTACGTCCTTCAACGCGATCTCGACGATTTGTCCTTCGCCGCAGAGGCGGCGGTGGCGCTCCGCCGCGAGAATGCCGAGCGCCGCCATCTGTCCGGTGATCAGGTCCCAGGCGGGCAGCACGTGGGCGATCGGGTCGTTTGATCCTTCCGGCCCAGTGGCGGCGGGAAATCCGACCGAAGGATTGACGGTGTAATCGACCGCCGGCCCGCCGCGGCGGTCGCCGCGCACCGAGACCATGATCAGGTCTTCGCGCCGTATTTTCAGATTGTCGTAATCCATCCAGCCGCGCACGCGCAGGTTTGTCAGGAAGATGCCGCGGTCTTCTCCCGGCGCGCAGATGAGCCGCGTGACGATCTCCTGGCCGCGCGGCGTCGCCATGTCGACGGCGAGCGAGCGCTTGCCTTTGTTGAGGCCCGCCCAGAAAAGGCTGCGGCCGTCTTTGGTGACGGGCCAGCGATGCTGGTCGAGGCCGCCGCGGATACGGTCGAAGCGGATGACGTCAGCGCCCATCTGCGCGAGCGTCATGCCGGCGAGAGGCGCGGCGACGAAGGCCGAGCCTTCGACGATACGCAGGCCTTGCAGGATCTTGCCCATCCGCTCCTTCAGTGTTGCGAGGATTCACGGCAATGCTCGGCGAAGGTGGGAATGCTGTCAACGCGGCGGGTGCATGTGCCGGTGGCGCGCGCACGCTGGGCGGATGTCGGTGCGAGCGCGCTTAGGAAGCGGCCACCGCGCGAACGTCAATTGCTTGAGGTCCGCGACGCAAGAGATTGATGCGATCAAGAGCAATCAGCGCAAACGCATCGTCAAGCCATGCGATGTCCGTTGTCGAGGACTTATGGCGCCGGCACGGCCTCTTCGCCGAGCGCCTTGAATGGTGGCATTCTTCCCGCGGCGCGGTTGCGCTGAACTTGGTGTTTGAGCGCGGCTGCAATGTGCAGGATAAGGAGCGCAAGCGTGATAAACACCAATACAACATGCGCGCTGCCAGCTTGTCCGCCTGCATCTTTTGAAACGCCCGGAATCAACGGCAACGGAATCCCGCCAAGCAGTGGCGTCGTCGTCCTTCCGTCGGTGCTTGCGCCGCCCGAAACAGCCAATAATCCGGTCAATGGCAACGCGATAAGCAGGACGTAGAAGATGCGATGGTTCCAGGTGGCGGCAACGCGCTCCCAACGCGAAAGCTCGGGCGGATACGGTGGCGGCGGATTAGCTACGCGCCAAGCGAGCCGGACAAGCGCGAGCAACAGGATCGTCGCGCCCAACGTCTTGTGTACAGTAAACATTTCGCTACGCGTTGGGCCGCGCTCCATGTTTACGAACATGAAGCCAACGATAACCTGCGCGACGACGACCAGCGCGGTCAGCCAATGCAGCAAGACCGCGCCATTATTGTAACGCAACGGCCGCTGCTGCGGCATCGCTTCTGGAACGCTCGAGTGAGATCGAGTGACGGGTTCTTGGACCACAGAGAACCTTTATAGGCGCGCGCGTGAGGCATGCCGGCGCGGTAAGCTTGATCCGCATACCTCCCTGCGCCAATCACTTAGATTAATGCGCGCCAAGTCCATAAACGCACCAAGTCGATGAATGCGCGCCGAGAGCGGTTGATGACTGCCTTTTGGCGCCCATCCATGCTGCGGCGCATGTGTCCGATTCGGTTGCGCCGGCCGTTGCGCCTCGCCGCGTGCATATTGCTCGCCGCAACGCACGTCAGCCGCGCACATGCCGCCTCGCTGGTTCCGCCCGACTCCGGTCCGTGCTCGCTCGAAAACACCGCGCGCGCCACGATCACCAAGATCGAGCCGGATCTCGACGTCGCCCTTAGCGACGGCCGCATTCTTTCGCTGGCCGGGCTCGATCCGCCGGGCGGCACGCAGGAGCACCCTCATCTTGCAGCCGACGCGCGGGAAAAACTTGCCGCGTGGCTCGAAGGCCGCGAGGTCGCCGTGCGCGCGCTCGCCGACAAGCCGAACCGCTTCGGCCGCGTCCCGGCGCGGCTCTTTGCCGCGCCGCCGGGTGCGTCCGGTGCGCCTCCCCCTGTGGCCGAGATAGGTCTTGCCGAAGCCACCCTCGATGCCGGCCTCGCCCGCTATCGGCCCGATGCCGCTGCGCATCTCTGCCGCGACCGCCTGCTCGGCGCCGAATCGGAGGCGCGCGAAGCGAAGATCGGCCTCTGGGCCGATCCCGCCTACGCGATATTGCCGGCCGGCGACCGCAGCGCCTTTGCCGATCCGCGCAAAGGCATGGTGCTCGTGGAGGGCGTGGTGACGAGTGTGGGCGAGACCGCGTCTCGCCTCTATCTGAATTTCGGGCCCCGCCGCGGCAGCGATTTCGCCATGACATTGCCGAAGCGCGATGTCAGTGCCTTCGAAACGGCCGGCATCAAGCCGCGTGAGCTCGTCGGACGGCGTTTGCGTGCGCGGGGGTTGCTCGACACAGCCTTCGGCCCGCAGCTGGAAATTTCCCACCCGGATGCGGTCGAATTGCTCGACTGATTCGGCAAAAGGGTTTGCAAGGGTTGGTGATGCGGGAGGTCGGCCGCTGCGGCGGCGAGGAGCATGGCAAGCACTCGACATGGCGGGTGGGTCGCGTCTTGCCGGCGCTTCCCGCCGCTCTCGTGCTTGCGCTTGGCGGCTGCGCCAGCCTCGAACGTGTCGGCGTGCCGCCGCTGTCGAATGCGGTGCCTGCCGACGCCCCCAAAACGCTGTCGATCGATTCGCCGGCCTCACTCGAGGCGAAACGCCTCGCCGCAACGTTCGGCGGGGAATATCGCGCGCCGGCGGCCGAGGCCTATCTCAACGACATCCTGGTGAAACTCGCCCAGGCGAGCGAGACGCCGGGCGAAACCGTCTACAAAGTGACGATCCTCAATTCACCCGTCATCAACGCCTTCGCTTTGCCCTCCGGCAACCTGTTCGTGACGCGCGGGCTGCTCGCGCTCGCCAACGACAATGCCGAGATCGCGGCCGTCATGGCGCACGAGATCGGCCACATCACCGCACGCCACGCCTATGCGCGGGCGGAACGGGAGAAGGAGGCGGCGGTAGTCTCCCAGGCCGCGACCGTCATCCAGAACCGGCAAAAGGGGGAAGAAGTCGAGGCTTTGCGCAAACAGACCCTCGCCGGCTTCTCCCGCCAACAGGAGCTCGAGGCCGACGGGATCGGTATCCGTGTCGTCGCCCGGGCCGGCTACGACCCTTATGGCGCCTCGCGCTTCCTGACCTCGCTCGGGCGGTCGACCACGTTGCGCGCCGCGCTCGTTGGCCAGAAAGCGTCCAGCGACAAGCCCGACATGTTGTCGACCCACCCCTCGACGCCGGAGCGGGTGGCGCAGGCCGTCGCGGCGGCGCGGCAGATTTCCGGCCCCGGGATCGGTCAACGCGATCGCGCCGGGTATCTCGCCGCGCTCGACGGCATGACCTTCGGCGACGACCCGGCCGACGGATATGCGCGGGGACGAAAATTCGTGCATCCGCGGCTTGGCTTCGCCTTCGTCGCGCCGGAGGGGTTCGTGCTGGAAAATTCAGCGCAGGCCCTGCTCGGAATCCGCAACGGCGGAACGGAAGCGCTGCGACTCGACAGCACCCGCGTACCGGCAGAGACGCCGCTGGAGACATATATCGGGTCGGGCTGGATCGACGGGCTAATCCAAAGCTCGGTTGAATCGACGACGATCAACGGATTGCCGGCGGTGCTCGCGACCGCCCGCGCCGGCGAGTGGAATTTTCGCCTTGCCGCCATCCGCAAGGGTGAGGACGTCTATCGGCTGATTTTTGCCGCCCGCGCGCTGACCAGCGAGGCGGACGGGCGGTTCAAGACCGCAATCAACAGCTTCCGGGGGGTCGCGCCGGAGGAAGCGAGCGACTTGAAGCCGCTTCGGATCGCCGTCGTCAAAGCCGCTCCCGGAGAGCGCGCCGAGGAGTTGGCGCGGAAGATGGCGATCGCCGATCGCCCGTTGGAGCATTTCTTACTGCTCAACGGACTCGAGGCAGCCGGCCCTCTTACGGCAGGCGAGTCCTACAAGACCGTGGTCGAATAGCGCTCACGATCCCGCGACCGCGTGCGTGGTTCTGCCGCAACGCGGAACCGCTTCTCTCGGCCGTTCGTTTAGGAATGTCGGCACGCGCGCAAGACCGCGGCGCGGGCGGCCTTGCACCGGCGCTGCTCTCAATCTGGAGCCCTCGCTTGGCAAGTAAAGAGGGTGATCCATGGCGCAAGTGAATGGAGTTCGTCGGCAGTTCGTGAAGGCGGCGATGGCGGCGCCATTCCTGGAGCGCTCCGAGGAGCACGCGCTTGCGGTGCGCTGGAAGGACCAGCGCGACGAGGATGCCCTGCATCAGCTCGCCTCAGCGCATATGCGCCTGGTCATCGCGCTCGCCGCGCGCTTTCGCCATTACGGCCTGCCGATGGCCGACTTGATCCAGGAAGGACATGTCGGCTTGCTCGAGGCCGCCGCCCGGTTCGAGCCGGAGCGCGAGGTGCGGTTCTCCACCTACGCGACGTGGTGGATACGGGCCTCCATCCAGGACTACATCTTGCGCAACTGGTCGATCGTGCGTGGCGGCACGAGTTCCGCGCAGAAGGCGCTGTTCTTCAATCTGCGGCGGCTCAGGGCGAAACTGGCGCAAGACCGCTCCGCCGGCGGCAATAGTGCCATGTTCGCGACGATTGCGAAGGCGATCGGCGTGTCGAGCGCCGATGTCGAGTTGATGGATACGCGGTTGTCAGGGCCCGATGTTTCGCTGAACGGGCCGGTGATCGAGAGCGACAATCAGGGCTCGGCCGAGCGCGTCGATTTTCTGGTCGATGACAAGCCGCTCCCCGATGAGACCGTCGGCGAAACGATCGATTCGACGCGGCGTGTGCGCTGGCTCAACGATGCGCTGACGATCCTATCGGATCGCGAATTGCGCATCGTGCGCGAACGCTGCTTGAACGAAGAGAGCTCGACCCTGGAATCGCTAGGCAACCGCCTGGGAATTTCAAAGGAACGTGTGCGGCAGATCGAGAACCGCGCGCTGGAGAAGCTCAGGCGCGCACTCGAAGAACGCTACCCGGTCGCCGCATTGCACGCTTCGCTCTGAAGCAAGCGCAAGACCGAAAAGACGAGAGAACGAAAAAGGCCCGGCAAAAAGCCGGGCCTTTTGCTTTGTGCAACGCTAGTGCGGTTTACGCCGCGGCATCCTCGACCTCGGCCTCGCCTTCCGCGCCTTCGGATTCGCCCTCGCCTTCAGGCTTCACGCCGCGGCGGGGACCCTTCTGCAGCTGCGTGTCGATCAGCTTCAGCGTTTCCGTTTCCGTCAGCTTCTGCACCGCGCCGATCTCGCGCGCCATGCGGTCGAGGGCTGCTTCGTAGAGCTGGCGTTCGGAATAAGACTGTTCCGGCTGCGCCTCGGAGCGATAGAGGTCGCGGATCACTTCGGCGATCGCGATGAGATCGCCGGAATTGATCTTGGCCTCGTATTCCTGCGCGCGGCGCGACCACATCGTGCGCTTGATCCGCGCCCGGCCGGTGAGGACGTCAAGCGCCTTTTGCACAAGCGGCGCTTCGGCGAGCTTGCGCATGCCGACGCTGACCACTTTCGGCGTCGGCACTTTCAGCGTCATCTTATCCTTGGCGAAGCTGATCACGTAGAGCTCGAGCTTGAAGCCGGCGACTTCCTGCTCCTCGATGGCGATGATCTGGCCAACGCCATGCGCCGGATAGACGATGAATTCCTCAAGCTTGAAGCTTGGACGCGCGCCCGTGGGCTTGGCGATCGGCCGGGGCTGAAGATGATGCAACCGGGCGTCCCCACCGGGAAAGCCGGGACGCGCGCCCGCGCCAAAAGCCGGCTGCGCCGGGGCGGGTGCTGCGGGCGGAGCGCTGGCTTGCACCGGCGCCGGTGCGGCAGGCTTCGCCGGTTCGGCACGATTTGCCGGAGCCGCCGACGCTGCGCTCGCAACGGCCGCCTTTGCAGGCGCGACGACACGCGCCTTCGCCTCCGCGGCGGCCTGGCCGACACGGCGGATCGTTTCCAGCAAAATCGTGCTCGCGGAAACCTCAGGTTTCGCGGACGCCTTCGGCGATGCCGGTTTTGGCACGGCCGCTTTAGGCGCCGCCGTTTTCGCAGGCGGAGCTGCGTCTGCGCCAGGACGAGGAGCCGTCTTGGCGGTGTTTGTTGGCTTGGCCGCGCTTGTGGGCTTGGCCGTGCTCGCAGCCTTAGTCGTGCTCGCGGCTTTGGTCGAGCTTGTGGCTTTGGCGGCCACATCCTTGACCTTGTCGACGAGGGGTTCGACCGCCTTTACAACCTTGATCGGGCTGGCGGTCTTGATTGCCTTCGTGGTGCTGGCAGCCTTGACCGGCTTGGCGGCGGCCCGACGAGCCGCCGTCACCGGCTTCCGTGCCGTGCTGTTGCTGCGAGCCGCCTCGGCCTTCTGGGCGCTCGCCGTCTTCTTCTTCCGCATCTCCACTGTCGTGGCTTTCCTTTCGGTATTCTTGCGTTCGATAGCCTTGCGCCCGGAATTCTTGCTCTCGGAATTCCTGCGCGCCGCCGCTTTGCTCTTCGAGGTCGCCGCCCTAACCAATGTTTTGACGCCCTTTTGGGCGCTCTTGCCGCTTCCCCTCCGCGTTTCGCTCGCCCGCGCGCTGGCGGAGCGAGAGGTTGCCGCCTTGGCTATGGTGCGCTTCGCGCCCGCTCGCGCGGACACACCCGGTTTGCGGGATTTGGACTTGGCACTCACGCGTGCGCCGGCTCCGGCCTTTGATTTCTTGGAATTTTTTTTGACAGATGCCATACGCACTTACTCCTGCCTCGCCCCGCCAACGAGCGGAACATGCGACCGGCGATGCGGTACGCGGCATCGCCTTCACTACGGTCAGCAGATCGGCAATCACCTACCGTCCAGCGGCTCGTCCTGAACTCACTTGAAGCGCCGACGGATTCGGACTCGCGCGTCGAAAGGGCTCCGGAATCGGAGCCCGATGGCAGTCGACAGGCGAGGGCGGTGAGAAGCGAAAGTTAACCGTTAAAAATTCGTATATCACATAAGTAGGCGAAAATCAAAGAAAAGCCGCCTTCTCCAAAGGGTTCAGCAGTCGCAGAGTTAACCTATTGCGAGCCAAAAAAGCCGAATTCGAGCTGCTCGCGGCCAACGCTGACCTAGTCGCCTTCGCCGGGATTTGAAGAGAACATCGCGAGCTTGCCGGGCTTGCCGTCATATTCCTTGGCGTCGGGCGGGGAATCGCGCTTGACCGTGATGTTCGGCCAGTTCTTCGCCATCTCGGTGTTGAGCTTCAGCCAGTCTTCCAGCCCCGGCTCGGTATCCGGCTTGATTGCCTCGGCCGGACATTCCGGCTCGCAGACGCCGCAATCGATGCATTCGTCGGGATGGATGACGAGCATGTTCTCGCCCTCATAGAAGCAGTCCACGGGGCAGACCTCGACGCAATCCATGTACTTGCACTTGATGCAGTTTTCCGTGACGATGTAGGTCATCCCAATCCTCGCCTCGCACGCCCCTTCGCGCGACAAAATTTGCGGGTTTGCTAGCTCCTTTGGCAGAGCTTCGCAACTGCAAGAGCTGAAGCCGGCAGCTCACATTGCGGAGGGATCGACAATCGGCCGTGCAGCGCCTGTCGCGCTTATATCTTCATAGAGCAGGCGCGCCTCGGAATAAGGTCCGCGCCGTTCGCCATTCGCAAGAATGCGCAAGACCTTGACGTCACGTTCAAGGGCAATCGTCAAGACATCGCCTGGCCCGATCACTTTTGCCGGCGTTTCGATCCGCGCCGAATTGACACGAATACGCCCTTCCGTGACGAGCTTAGCGGCGAGCGTCCGGCTCTTAACGATGCGCGCGAACCAAAGCCACTTGTCGATCCGTTGACGCGCTTTCGCAGGTTCGCTCACGAAACGGCGCGGGCGGTTAAGTGGTCAAGTAACCATGTGTCCGCGTAGCCGTTGTGACATTCTTTATGATGTGAGCTTTTGTCTGCGTGACTCATGCGCGTTTAGCGGCCCGGCTTGAAATGTCCGATCTCACCTTAGCATCCAGCTCACCCGAGACATCGCCGATTTGCGGAAACGCGGAGCGCGAGACTTCTCTTGCCGATCTCGGGGGAATACTCGCCGCGCATTTCGGGACGCGACCGATCTCGGTCTACGAGGCGGGTGGCGGATCGACGTCCTACATTTCCCTCACCGGTCTCAGTGTCACGCACATCACGCTGGTCGACATCGATCCGCGTCAAGTTTCGCGCAACGACATTGCGCATGAGACGATCGTCGGCGATCTGCAGACGATTGAGCTTCCCGCCGAAAGCTTCGATCTCGTCATCTGCTACAATGTCATCGAGCATCTGCCGCGCCTGTCGGATGCGCTACAGCGCATGTCGCGCGTCGTGCAGCGCAACGGGCTCATCGTGATCGGCGCGCCGGTGCCGATGTCGCTGAACGGACTCGCCGCGCGGTTCACGCCGCATTTCGTGCATGTCTGGATCTGCCGGCATTTGCTCAAATGGCCGGATGCAGGAAAGCCGGGTTGCGCGCCGTTCCCTGTCGCCTATCATCGGCTCGTCGATCCGCAGGCGCTGCAAGCTCACGTAAAGGCGCTCGGCCTCGAGCCGGTCTATTTTCGCAGCTATTTCGGTTCGCTCGCGGAAGAGATGGCGCGCAAAAATCCGTTGCTCGGGCGGCTGCTCATCGGCACCACCAATGCGGTGAACCGCGTCACCTTCGGCGCGCTCGATCTTCTGCGCGGCGATTATCATCTCGTGCTGCGGAAGATTTGACGGCGTCTACCGCCCGGTCTTCTCCTTCAGCTCGTCGATCCGCATCGAGGCCTCGGCCTTGGTCAGCGATTCGTCGAAAGCTTCGGGCTCGTCGGCAATCTCCGACAGCGTCTTCATGTAGGAGGCCTGCGCGCCGGTCATCGGCTCCTTGCCGGTGACCCAATCGGCCGGGTCTTTCTCCGTATTCGATTGCGGCGCCGGATCGCGCTTCGGATTGTGGTCCTCATCTTTTCGTTGTGTCTGCGCCATGTGTCCTCACCTCGTGGTCGGTGAGAACGCATGGGGAACGGCGCGGTTCCTGCGGAGCGGGCGCGCCTACTCGGCCCCTTTCTGCGGCTTCAGCCCGGCAGCTTCCACGCCTGCGACGCAACAGGTCTCGTCGTTGTCGGATGTGTCGCCGGAAATGCCGACGGCGCCGATCACCTCGCCGGATGCGTCCTTGATCAGCACGCCGCCGGGCACCGGCATCATGCGGCCCTGGCTTGCGGCGGCGTAGCCCATGACGAACATCGGCGCTTTCTGCCAGCGGTCGAACAGTTCGCGCGAGCCGAAGCCCATGCCGAGCCCGCCCCAGGCCTTGCCGGTCGCAATCTCGACCCGGGCGATGCCGGAATTGTCCTCGCGTTTCAGCGCCACCATGTGGCCGCCGGAGTCGAGCACGACGACGGTCAGAGGCAGGAGCTTCAACTCGCGGCCCTTGGCGAGCGCGGCGTCGACGATGGTGCTCGCTTGCTTAAGCGTCAGGCGGGACATGAGGGCTCCTAGCGGCGTGCGTAGGTGAGGAAGCGGACATTCGCTTCGTCGTTTGGCCCACGCGGCGGCGCCTCGCAAGCGGTCTCAATCCATTTTGCCGGGTCGAGCGCCGGGAAGATCGCGTCACCTTCAGGTTCGAGATCGACTTCGGTCAGATGGATGATGTCGGCGCGCTCGAGCAGTGCCGCGAAAATATGCGAGCCGCCGACGATCATGATCGTGTCGGCTTTCATCTGCTCGGCCTGCTTTGCCGCGAGCTGCAATCCATCGTCGATGGAATGCGCGATGTGTGCGCCGCTAGCGGCAAAATGCGGATCGCGCGTAACGACGATCGTTTCGCGCCCGGGCAGCGGGCGACCGACCGAGTCCCAAGTGCGGCGGCCCATGACGATCGGCTTGCCCAGTGTCAGCGCTTTGAAGTGCTTGAGATCGGTCGACAGCCGCCATGGCAGATCGCCATTGCGTCCGATGACGCCGTTTTTCGCAGCAGCGACGACAAAGGCGAGCTTCACACCGCGATTGGCGCCTTGATCGCCGGATCGGCCACATAGCCCTCAATCGCAATATCGTCGTAGCGGAAATCGAACAGGCTTTTCACCGCCGGATTTAGTTTCAATGTCGGCAGCGGTTTCGGGCTGCGCGACAATTGCAGACGCGTCTGCTCGAGATGATTGAGATAAAGATGCGCGTCGCCGAAGGTGTGCACGAAATCGCCGGGCACGCAGCCCGTCACTTGCGCCATCATATGCGTCAAGAGCGCATAGCTCGCGATGTTGAACGGCACGCCCAAAAAGACGTCGGCCGAGCGTTGATAGAGCTGGCATGAGAGCCGGCGCTGGCCGTCGACTTCGGCGATATGAAACTGGAACAGGCAATGGCAGGGGGCGAGCGCCATCTTGTCGAGATCGGCGGGGTTCCAGGCGGTGACGACAAGTCGACGCGAGAAAGGGTTCTCCGCAATCTCATCGAGCAGCCACGCGATCTGATCGATCGTGCCACCGTCCGATGTTGGCCAGGAGCGCCATTGCTGGCCGTAGACCGGCCCGAGCTCGCCTTTCTCGTTTGCCCATTCATCCCAGATCGTAACGCCGTTTTCCTGGAGGTAGCCGACATTGGTGTCGCCCTTCAGGAACCACAGAAGCTCGTGGATGATCGATTTCAGATGCAGCTTCTTCGTCGTGACGAGCGGAAAGCCGTCGGCGAGATCGAAACGCATCTGATAGCCGAAGATCGACTTCGTACCGGTGCCGGTGCGGTCGGGCTTTTCGACGCCGTCGTGGAGGACGCGGGAGAGGAGTTCGTGATATTGCTTCATGAGACTCAGATGGTGTCAGGAGCCGTTCCACTTTAGCCCCTCCGGGACCGCTCGTCGCGACTGATCAGGCGCCATCCACACGCCGTGCCGACCCAATGAACGAAAAGCGTTCCAGGCCGATGCCTCCCGCGCCTCCCGCGGACGACGACTGGTCGCGCGCAGATTTCAAGCACGGCCGCCTTGCTTCGGCGCTGCGCCAGAATCTTGCCCGGCGCAAAGCCCAGGCGCGGGCGCGGAAATCGCAGGACGAACCCGCGTGTCCGCCCGGCAACAGGTCGGAAGGAAGTGACGCGTGAGCCTGACCCGGCCGTGAATGCGCCGTAAAGAATGTCCGAGGTAATGAGTTCGGACATTCATTCCCGCGCGCACTCCGGCGCGTCCTTCGCGAGGCTTTATGGATCGCATTCGAATTGTTGGCGGTAACAAGCTGCAGGGCGCGATCCCGATTTCCGGCGCCAAGAACGCGGCCCTGCCGCTGATGATTGCTTCGCTGCTCACCCGCGAGCGGCTCACTCTGAAAAATGTGCCAGAGCTCGCGGACGTGAACCTGCTCGTCCGCATTCTCGGCAATCACGGCGTCGATTACGCCGTCGATGGCAAGCGTAATGGCGGCTCGCCGCACGCACATACCGTGCACCTTACGGCCGGCGACATCGTCGACACGCTTGCCCCCTACGATCTCGTCTCGCGCATGCGCGCGAGTTTTTGGGTGGTCGCCCCGCTCGTCGCGCGCATGGGTGAAGCGAAGGTGTCGCTGCCCGGCGGCTGCGCCATCGGCACGCGCCCCGTCGATCTTCTCCTGATGGTGCTCGAAAAGCTTGGCGCCAGCATCGAGATCGAGGCGGGCTACGTCCTCGCCAAGGCGCCGAAGGGACTGCGCGGCGCCGAGATCAGCTTCCCCAAGGTGACGGTCGGCGGCACGCATACGGCGCTGATGGCAGCCTCGCTCGCGCATGGCCATACATTGATCCACAACGCTGCGCGCGAGCCGGAAGTGGTCGATCTTGCCGATTGCCTGATCAAGATGGGTGCCCGTATCAAGGGCGCGGGCCACGCGACGATCGAGATCGAGGGGGTCGCCAATCTATCGGGCACCTACCACACGGTCCTGCCCGACCGGATCGAGGCCGGCACCTATGCGATGGCCGTGGCGATGACCGGCGGGGACGTCCTGCTCGAGGGTGCGCGGCCGGAGCTTCTGCAAGCTGCGCTCGATCGCATCCAGGAGACCGGCGCGACGATCGACGCCACCAATCAGGGGATCCGCGTGCGCCGCAACGGCGCGGGAATCTCCGCAGTCGACATGACGACGGCGCCCTTTCCCGGCTTTCCGACCGACCTCCAGGCGCAGTTCATGGCGCTGATGACCCGGGCGAAGGGCACCTCGCGGATCACCGAGACGATCTTCGAAAACCGCTTCATGCATGTGCAGGAGCTGGCGCGCCTCGGCGCGCGTATCCGGCTCGAAGGCGATCAGGCGATCGTCGAGGGGGTGGATCGGCTGGAAGGCGCACCCGTCATGGCGACCGACCTCCGCGCTTCGGTCTCGCTCGTCATCGCTGCGCTCGCGGCTGAGGGCGAGACCATCGTCAACCGCGTCTACCACCTCGACCGCGGCTTCGAGCGGCTCGAACGCAAGCTCTCCGCTTGCGGGGCCGAGGTCGAGCGGCTTTCTTCTCCGGCGTGATATCGCTCTTGCTCCCATAGCGAGAGTTCCAGAACTAAAATCCGGCGGCCGGCGTTTTGGCCCAAGGTTGCCCGCCTCCATGTCCGCGGGATAAGAGCGCTTGCATGACCGCTTCCGCCGCCGCGGCGAAATCCGACCCGGGATCGCTGAAACTTCTTGTCTTCGACGATGAGGATCTCGCGGTCGTCTCGGCGAACCTGCAGGACGCGATCGTTCGCGCGAGCGACATGGCTTTCTTGCCGAAAGAGCAACGCTTTGCGTTCACCGCCGCGCGCTTTGATTGGATGGCTGCAGACGAGGGACGCTGCGAGCGCCTGCAGACCGGCATGCATTTCGAGCGCGTCCGCAACGTGCGCACGGCGGGCTTCCGGCCGGGCAAACCGGACGAGGTGTTGAACCTCCTGTCGATCATTTTTGCGCCGGGAGAGGCGCCGGCGGGTGAAGTGGTGCTGACATTTTCGGGCGGCGCCGGGGTCCGCCTCAACGTCGAATGCCTCGAGGCGCAGATGCGCGACATTGGTCCGCGCTGGCCGTGCAAGGGAAAGCCCGGGCATCCGGCCAACGAGGCGGCGGACGAACGCGTGTGAGCCGATCGCGCGGTCAACAAAGCGAAAGAGCTTGACGACATGCCGCTGCGGCTCGACACGGCGATGCCGGACTTTGGCGAGCGCTTTGCGCAACTTCTCGCGATGAAGCGGGAAGTATCCGAAGACGTCGATACGGTCGCGCGCGACATCATCGCCGGCGTGCGTGCTCGCGGCGACGCCGCGCTCGTCGAGTATTCGCAGCGGTTCGATCGCATCGATCTGACAAAGACGGGCCTTGCGATAAGCGCCGAAGAAATCGAGCGCGCAGAATCGCAATGCAAGCGCGACGTTCTCACCGCACTTGAACTTGCGCACGCGCGTATTCGCGCGTTTCACGAGAAGCAGCGGCCGCAGGATTTGCGCTTTACCGACGACATCGGCGTCGAACTCGGCTGGCGTTGGACTGCGCTCGAATCCGTAGGGCTCTACGTGCCCGGCGGCACGGCAAGCTATCCCTCCTCGGTGCTTATGAATGCGGTGCCGGCGAAAGTCGCGGGCGTGGAACGCCTCGTGATGGTCGTCCCCGCGCCCGATGGCGCGATCGACCCGCTTGTGCTCGTTGCGGCAAAACGCGCCGGCGTCGATGATTTCTATCGCATCGGCGGTGCGCAGGCGATTGCGGCTCTGGCTTTCGGAACGCAGACGATCAGACCGGTCGTGAAGATCATCGGCCCCGGCAATGCCTATGTCGCTGCCGCCAAGCGGCGCGTATTCGGGACGGTCGGCATCGACATGATCGCCGGGCCCTCCGAGGTGCTTGTCCTTGCCGATCGCTCCGCCAATCCAGCCTGGATCGCAGCCGATATGCTGGCACAAGCCGAGCACGACAGCGCCGCGCAGGCAATCCTGATCACCGAAGATCAAGCTCTCGCCGACGCCGTCGAAACCGAGATCATGCGTCAACTCGACACGCTGCCGCGTCACGCCATCGCCGCCGCGAGCTGGCGCGATTTCGGCGCGATCGTCCTTGTCCCAGCGCTCGAACACGCGATCACGCTCGTCGATCGGCTCGCGCCTGAGCATTTGGAAATCATTGCCCGTGATGCCGACGCGCTCGCGGACCAGATTCGCAATGCCGGCGCGATCTTCATCGGTCCGCATACGCCGGAGGCGATCGGCGATTATGTCGGCGGTTCAAATCACGTCCTGCCGACGGCGCGCTCGGCGCGTTTTTCCTCCGGTCTCGGTGTGCTTGATTTCATGAAGCGCACGTCGATTCTGAAATGCGATGAAGCGGGCCTTCGTGCGCTTGGGGCCGCCGCCGTCGCGCTCGGCCGCGCCGAAAAGCTCGAAGCGCATGCGCGTTCCGTCGCGATGCGGCTTGGCAGCAACGAGCCATGAGCGCGGCAGACTCGAGCAAGAACCGGCTTTTCTCGGTGAAGCTCGACGACACCTCGATCGGGCGCGGCAATGCCGACCAGGAACACGAGCGCGCAATCGCGATCTACGATCTCATCGAAGAGAACACGTTCGGCATTCCCGATGAGGATCGCGGCCCCTACGCTCTGACGATTGCGCTGCACGACGCAAAGCTCGCGCTCGATATTCGCTGCGAGAACGGCGATCCCGTCATCACGCACATCATTTCGCTGACGCCCTTCCGTCGCTTGCTCAAAGACTATTTCATGATCTGCGAGAGCTATTATTCGGCCATTCGCACGGCGTCGCCGAGTCAGATCGAGGCGATCGACATGGGACGGCGCGGCTTGCACAATGAAGGGGCGCAATTGCTTGCCGAGCGGCTCAAAGGCAAGATCGATTGCGATTTCGATACTGCGCGCCGCTTGTTCACGCTGGTCACTGCCTTGCACTGGAAAGGCTGAGCGTGAATGAATGCGAGCGAGACGCCGCGCCGACCGCAATCAGTTCTCTTTGCCTGTACCTTGAATTCGGTCCGCTCGCCGATGGCGGAAGCCATCGCGAGGCACTTCTTCGGCAAGGAAATCTTCTTCGCTTCCGCCGGCGTGCGGCAGGGCAAGCCCGATCCGTTCGTCACCTCCGTGATGGACGAGATCGGCATCGATCTGCAAAAGCATAGGCCGCACACGTTCGAGGATCTTGAGGATTCAAGCTACGATCTGATCGTCAGCCTGTCGCCGGAAGCGCATCACCGCGCGCTCGAATTCATCCGCACGGACGCCGTCGACGTGGTTTATTGGCCGACGCTCGATCCGACCGCGATCGAAGGCTCGCGTGAGACGATGCTCGATGCCTATAGGGGCGTGCGCGACGGATTGGGCAAACGCATCCGCGAGCTGCTCGCCGTGCGGCCGATGGGCAGTGTGTGAGTTACATCTGCCGTTCGATCATCATGTTCTTTATCTCGGAAATCGCCTTCGCCGGATTGAGGCCCTTCGGGCAGGCTTTCGCGCAATTCATGATCGTGTGGCAGCGATAGAGGCGGAACGGGTCTTCGAGGTCGTCGAGACGCTCTCCGGTCGCCTCGTCGCGCGAGTCGCGCAGCCAGCGGTGCGCTTGCAATAAGGCCGCGGGGCCGAGATAGCGCTCGGAATTCCACCAATAGCTCGGGCACGACGTCGAGCAGCAGGCGCACAGAATGCACTCATAGAGTCCGTCGAGCTTGCTGCGGTCGGCCGGCGTCTGGCGCCATTCGTGCTCGGGCTGCGGCGTGTCGGTCTTGAGCCAGGGCTGGATCGACGCGTGCTGCGCGTAGAATTGCGTGAGGTCGGGCACCAGGTCCTTGACCACCGGCATGTGCGGCAGCGGATAGATGCGCACGGCTCCGGAAATCTCGTCCATGCCCTTGGTGCAGGCGAGCGTGTTCGTTCCGTCGATATTCATCGCGCAGGAGCCGCAAATGCCTTCGCGGCATGAGCGGCGGAAGGTCAGCGTCGAATCGATCTTCGATTTGATCCAGATGATCGCGTCGAGCACCATCGGCCCGCAATCGTGGCGATCGACGAAATAGGTGTCGACGTGCGGATTGGCGCCGTCATCCGGATTCCAGCGATAGATGCGGAATTCCTTGAGCTCGTTGCCGGCGGGCTTCGGCCACGTCTTGCCCGTCGTGATACGCGAGTTCTTGGGAAGTGCGAATTCGACCATGGTTCGTCCGGTTGGCTTTCGTCAGAAGAGATAGTGTCTTTCGCCGATCAGACGACACGGCGCACTTTTTCGGGCTCCGTGCCGGGATCGTCCGGCGGCACCGGCTGCGGGAACATCACGGGCCGGGAGCCTGTGGCGCGATGCTCGCGGCGTGACTGGTCGGGTTCGATGATGGCGCTCGTCTCCGCGGCAGCGATTTCGGGTTCCGTTTCGGCTGCGCCGTTGCTCTTGTTCTCCGGCGGCGGGATGATCTCGTCGCGCGCCGCGCTTTCCGCGACCGGCTCCGGTGCGGTCAGTGCCGGCGGCGCCTCTTGTGTCTCGATCTCTTCCGTCGCCTCGGGCATCGCCTCGATATAGTCGAGCCGCTCGTCCGGCTGACGCCATTCGAACGCATCGAGCTTGCCTGTCACGGGCGAGATTGGCGCCCATTGCGATGAGATGATGCTGTCGGCAATCCACGCGGCGTCGCTTGGCGCGCGCGAGCCGCGCGCCAGCCATTCGCGCACGGCGCCGCTGTCGCCGTGCTGCGCCTCTTCGATCTCCGCCATGATGAGGCACATGCGCGACGTCGGCCGCTCGCCCGGTGCGACGAGCGGCGCCATCGCGTCGCGCGCCGTCTTGAATTCGCGCGCGGCGAGCGCGGCACGGGCGAGCGCAATACGGCCTTCGGTGCTGTCCTGCTTCAATCGGAAGAGCCGCCGCGCGCGTTCCAGTCGGTCGACACTCGAATCGCCGGGGCGCACGTCGAGATAAGCCGCGGCGAGATCGGGATGCGGCATCTTCTGCCAGGCCCGTTCGACGACGGCGGACGCTTTGCGGATTTCGCCGCGGCGCGCAAACAGCAGCGACGCAAGTGCAACCGCGGGAACAAGCTCCGGCCGGCGCTTCAGCGCGCGGCGCGCCAGCGCGAGTGCGCCGGTGGCATCGGTCCCCTGTCTTTCCAGTGCGATCGCCGTTTCGAGCACGGCGCGCTGGCGTTCCGCCGTTTGCGCATCGATTGCATGCGCCTTCAGGTTGGAGTCGACGGTTGCAAGTGCGCCCTCCCAATCGGCGCGCGAGGCGTGATGTTCGAGCACGGCGGTGCCGGCCCAAGGCAGTGGCGCGATGCGATGCGCCTGCGAGGCATAATGATGCGCCGCATCGTTATCGCCGCGCCGGCGTGCCTCGATGTGCAAACCGCGTAAACCGAGAAGACGCGTTTCGGGACGCGTCATCATCTCGTTGAACGCCGCTTCCGCCGCGTCGCGGTCTTGCGAAAGCTGCGCGGCCTGCGCGCGCAAAAGCAATGACAGCGGCTCTTCCGGCAGGTGACGGTTCGCCTCATTCGCGGATTTGCGCGCGAGGCGCACGTCGCCCGCGCCGGCGGCAAGGATGCCGCGTGACAGCGCCGCATAACCTTTGTTGCGGCGGCGCGCTTTGCGCGCCAGCGCCATCAGCGAAGGAATGCGGAAAATGAAGCGCAAAATTGTCCACACGATCGCGAGGGCAATCGCGCTGAGCAAAACGATGCCGAGACCGACGAGCAGCGAGGTCTCGATGCGGTAACCTTGCCAGGTGAGCACGATGTCGCCGGGACGATCGGCGAGCCAGGCAAGGCCGAACGCGATCGCGGCAAGGACGGCAAAAAAGATGAGGATGCGGATCATGATCTAAGCCACTCTCATGATCGAGGTTTGGCGAGCCGCCCGATTGCGTCGCTTGCAAGCGTCTGCGCTGCGTTGTCAGCGGCAATTCGCGCATCGAGCGCGCGCGCGAAGTCTTGCGAGCGGGTCTTGGCGCGGTCGGGAAGCTTCGTCCACAGATCGTGTGCGCGATTGAGATCGCCGCGATCGAGCGCCGCCTGAATTTGCGAGGCGAGTGCTGCGGGATCGCTGCCGGGTTTTTCGCCTGGAGAACGAACGCGCACGAGATTTGTGGCGCTATGCGCTATGCGTTCGAAGAACGAGCCTTCGGATGGCTGATCTTCTTTCGCGATCTCGTCGGCGAGTGGGCGGAAGCGGTCGGCGAGCGCACGCGACGTCGGCGCGCCGCTTTGCGCCAACGGCTCGAGCGCCGCGACTTTGGCGGGATCGGCTTTCAACGACTTCAGCGCGGAGAGTTCAGTCGCAAACGGCGTTCCGCGCGGCAGCGCCTGCATGACGCTTTGCGCGACGACAGCGAGCGCGGCGGGATTTTCCGCAGCCGTTTCCGTCTGTTTGTCGGCGGTCGGTGCGCGCGCATCCGTTTTCGGCTGATCGACCTTGGCCTGCAGTGCTCCAAGTTTCTGGTCGAGCGCCGTGATGCGGCTGTCGGCATTGCCGACCTGTTGTTGGAGCGGCGCGATGTCGAGTGATGGCGTCGCCGGCGCGGAACCTACCGCCGGCGGGTGATCGGGCGCACTCTGAGCTGCAGTCGCGGCCGCTTTGGCATCGTTCGACGCTTTGTCCGCAGCCGATTGCGCATTGCGCGCCAGCGTTTCGGTGCTGGCAATCCTTTTGTCGAGCGCAGCGACGGTATCGCGCAGCGCGCCGGCATCCGGGCGCTTCTCCAAAGCATCCACGCGCGAAGCGAGCCGGCTGATATCGCCGCGCAGCGCGGTGGCCGCGTTCGCAGCATCGTCCTGCCGCGGCTGCAGCGCGAGCCACAACGCGGCAAGACCGGGGATGAGGCCGATCAAAGCAGCAAGCGCCAGCGGCCAGACCGGCCAGCGGCGCGGCGGCTCGGTTACAATCGGCGGCGCGGGCTCGGGCGCCTGCGGTGGCGGCGGCGTGGCAGCCTCATGCGATCCCAAAGCGTCTTCGACCGCGGCCTTCAATTCATCCATCGACCCGCCGGACGGGGCTTCCGCGGGCGTGTCGGCGCCAGCCGCAGCCGGGTCGAGCGTCGTCTCGTGAACCTCTTCCGCCTTGCCCTCGATGACGGGCGGCTCGCGATAGGGCAGGTCGCCCGGGATCGGCGGCCGCTCCGGTGTCTCCCCCTTTTCGGTCGCCATCCCCTCGCGATCTCCATTTTTCTCGTCAGGCATTTGGGGCACTTGCGGCTCAGCTCAAGCGCGGGCGGCGATGGCGCGGGCGACCGCGACGGTGCGCTGCGCCATCTCGGCATGCAGGCGCTCGACCATGCGACCCTCGATCTGCACCGCGCCTTTGCTGCGGTTTTCCGGCGTTTCGAACACGGTGATGATCTTTTGCGCCCAGGCAACCTCTTCCTCGGCCGGCGCGAACATCGTGTTGGCGGTTGCGACCTGGTTTGGATGGATCAGCGTCTTGCCGTCCATGCCGAGATCGCGGCCCTGCTCGCATTCGGCCTTGAAACCGGCTTCGTCGTTGAAGTCGTTGTAGACGCCGTCGAGAATTTCGAGCCCGTGCGCGCGCGCGGCCGCGACGCAGATCGAGAGATAGGCGAGCATTGCCGGGCGGCCGGGCGTCAGACGCGCGCGCGTGTCCTTGGCAATGTCGTTCGTGCCCATGACGAGCAGCGACAGCCGGGAGGCAGGGTCGGCCCCGGTGCGGGCGATCGAGTCCGCGTTGAGGATTGCGAGCGGCGTTTCCATCATCGCCCAGAGCCGCGTGCGGTCGGAGGCATTACCCTCGCGGATGCGGCTTGCCGCCATCATGACGTCGCCCGGAGTCGAGACTTTCGGCACCAGGATCGCGTCCGGGCGCGCTTCGGCTACCGCCGACAGGTCGTCCTTGCCCCAGGGCGTATCGGGCGCGTTGACCCGCACGACGATCTCGCGGTTGCCGTAACCACCCTGGCGCAGGGCTGCGACGACCTGGTCACGCGCCGCAACCTTGCTTTCGGGAGAGACCGCGTCCTCGAGGTCGAAAATCAGCACATCGGCCGGCAAGCTCTTGGCCTTTTCCAGCGCCCGGGCATTCGAGCCCGGCATGTACAATGCGCTGCGGCGGGGCCGAAGGATCATCAACTACTCCTGTCTCGGGTCCGACCCTAGTGGGTTGGGGCAGCCGGCGCCATCCTCGATTTGCGCGGCGCTCGCGGCCGAGCGCTTCTTAAGAAAGTTTTAATGAATCCGGCAAATTCTGCGGCATCGCCATCAGTCTTGAAGAATCTTTAAAATGGATCACCCGGCTGGCTCGCAACGTGTCCTCGGCACGAAACTCGGCCGCCTCGTTGCTGCCATTATGATTCTACTGACTGCGAATGTTGCGACCTTGCTCGTCCCGCGTGCGGCGTCGGTGCAAGCCGCTTGTATCCTATCGCAACCGACCTCGGAGCATTAAAAATGCGCTTCGGTCTTCTCCTCGGTGGGCTTCACTTCACAGCGCATGATCAGCGGGACCTGAGTCAGGGCGAAAAGAACCGTCAGCGGCATGATGCCGAACGCCTTGAACCCCGCCCAGAAGTCCGTCGACTGCGTGCGCCAAACGATTTCGTTCAAACCCGCAAGCACAAAAAAGAAAATGCCCCAGCGCAGCGTCAGCTTGCGCCAGCCCTCTTCCGATAAATGCATCACGCTGTCGAGCACGATCGGTAGAAGCGGTTTGCCGAACGCGAGCGCGCCAAGCAGCGTCGCGCCGAATAACGAATTCACGATCGTCGGCTTCAGCTTGATGAAAATCTCATCGTGCAGAAGAAAGGTCAGCGCGCCGAAAACGGTCACGGCGATTGCGGTGACAACAGGCATGATCGGCAAGCGCTGCGTCAGATAATACGATATCGCAAGCGCGACGAGCACGCTTCCCATGAGCACGCCGGTTGCCGGGAAGATGCCGAATTTCAGGTTGGTGATGAAGAAAAGCGCGAGCGGTCCAAGTTCGAGCGCGAGTTTCACGGCGGGCTTCGGCACGCGCTTCTTTGACTGGATGTAAGTTCCGGCGCTCTTGCCGGACGTCTCGACTGTCACTGACGTTTCCTCCAAAATCTATTCTAGTCCGGCGATGGCGCGCGCAAAATCGCGCGCCTCGAATGGTTCGAGATCATCGGCGCCTTCCCCGACACCGATGAAATGCACCGGCATTCTGTACTTTTCGGCGATCGCCACAAGGATTCCGCCGCGCGCGGTGCCATCGAGCTTGGTCATGACGAGACCGGTGACGCCGGCAGTGCGGGCAAAGATTTCGACCTGGTTCAGCGCGTTTTGACCGACAGTGGCGTCGAGAACGAGCAAGACGGCGTGCGGCGCCGCACTGTCGATTTTCTTGATGACCCGGACGATCTTCTCGAGTTCCGACATGAGCTCGGCGCGGTTCTGCAGCCGTCCCGCCGTATCGATGAGAAGGAGGTCGGCGCCTTCGGCTTTGGCCGCCTGGACCGCATCGAAAGCGAGACTCGCTGCATCCGAACCCTGTTCGCGCGCGATCACGTCAGCGCCGATGCGTGCGCCCCAGATGCGCAGCTGCTCGATCGCGGCGGCGCGGAACGTGTCGCCGGCGGCGAGCATCACCGCGCGGCCTTCGGCGCGATATTTCGATGCGATCTTGCCGATCGTCGTCGTCTTGCCGGAGCCGTTGACGCCGACGACGAGCACAATGAACGGCTTCTTCGACCAGTCGATCTGCAGCGGAAGCGCCACCGGCGCAAGGCTGCGCTCGACCTCGTCGGCGAGCACCGCGCGCACCTCTGCGGGATCGATCTCGCGATCGTAGCGCCCGCGCCCGACCGCCTCGGAAATGCGCTGCGACGCAGTAACGCCGAGATCGGCACGCACCAGCACGTCCTCGAGATCTTCAAGCGTCGTGACGTCGAGCTTGCGCTTGGTGAAGATATCGGTGATGCCCTGCCCGATCGCGTTCGAGGAGCGCGAAAGCCCTGACGAAAGCCGCTTCCACCAAGACTGTTTCGGTTCGGCAGGGGCGAGCGCAGCAGGCGGCGGCTCAGAGGTGATCGGCGCCGGCGTTTCGGCGGGAGGCGGCTCCACGGGCGCAATTTCGGGCGCGCCGCGACCGAAGAGGCGGCCCAAAAATCCCGGCTTCGTCTCCTTCACCTCGTTTTCGTTACTCATCGGCGCTCACGCATGCGGCTTCAAATGGGGCCAAGCGCTTGACGCCGCCAGCCTCTCTCCCGGATAGCCTC